>SXHE01000406.1 GCA_005773755.1 Planctomycetia bacterium | reverse complement strand
TGAGCGTCGAATCGAACAGGTAATCGCCGACCAGAACCAGGTTCGGGTGCCGCACCGGGTCCGGCAGGTGCCGCGCGTCGAGCGGGCGGGGCGGGTAGCCGCCGGGCAACCCGTTCACCGCGCGCTCCCACCGGTGAACGCGCGCTTCCACGAGCGACCCGCGCCCGTGCTGCAACTCCGGCGGGAGCGAGTCGAGCACCGTCGCGACCAGTTCGGCGTCGGGCAGTCGGCTCAGTTCGAGCGCCGGTTCGCCGCCGAGCAGCCAGCCCAGTACGCCGTGCGTGTCGCTGCCGTTCCGCGAGGACTCGTCGTACACGCAGCAGCCGCCAAAGGCGTCGAGCATGAAGTACGATTCGGTCAGGTGCCCGCGCCAGAACGGGCGCTCGAAGAGGGCCGTGACGCGCAGGTAGTGCGCCGGGTAATCGTAGTGCGCGTGGTGCCGGCGAACGGCCGCCGCGAGCGCGGGGCAGCCCCATTCGAGCGCCGGCAGCACCGGGTTCGGGAGCGCGACCACGACGAAATCGAACTCGCGCGCGACTTCCGCGCCGTCGCAGGTGGCGCACACGCGCACGCCGCTCGCGGTCGGTTCGACGCGCGCGACGCGATGGTTCAGTAGCACCTCGGCGCTGATCCGCCGCGCCAACTCTTGCGGCAACCGTTCGATACCGCCGTCGATGGTGTACAGCCGCAGGTACGCGGGGTCGTTCATCAGGTAATTGTGGAGGCCGTAGGTCGCGTTGGTCCGGTGCGGTTCGGTCGCGAGGTCGCTGTGGATCATCGCGCTCACGAACCCGCGGGCTGCTCCGTCGGGAATCTGATCGAGCAAGCACTGGAAGCTGGCGCGGCCGATGGGGTCGCCGTCACCGACCACCCAATCGTCCTGGTAGAACTGGCGCGGGGTCATCAGGGCGCGGGCGCGGCGGTCGAACTGATCCAGCGCGGCGTCGGCCCCCGGCCCCCACGCGCCGGTGCGCCGCGACAGGATGACGCGGGTGCCGTCCATCGGGGTGGTCGGCAGGCCGAGTTCGGCGATCAGCTCGCGCAGCGGGTCCGGGCCGACCGCGGTGTAGTCGTACAGCTCCGCGGCCCCGGCCTCGTAGCGGACGGGCGCGCGGTCGAACCGCGCCGTGTGAATCTTCCCGCCGAGGCGCGGGCCGGCTTCAAGGATCGTGGCCCGATAGGGAACGGTCGCGTGCTTCTGTAGGCAGTACGCCGTCATCAGCCCGCCGGGGCCGCCGCCGACGATGCCCACACGCCAACAGCGCATACCGGACCGCTCCACGGCCGAAGGAGAGACGAGCGCGAACGGGCACGCGGGTCAAGGCTGTAAACGCAACGCTCACGCGCTCGCGACAGCGCCCGCGGGCGGACTCATTGCGCTCTCATTGGCGCTGGTGTCGAGCTACGCGGCGCGGTAGGCTGTCTCCTCGTCGGTCCCACCCACCGCCGCGCGCTTGCAGCCCGCGGCTAACTCCTTCTCTCCGAGGTTCCTGCCATGCGTCTGCTCTCCTGTGCGCTGTTGGTCTGCGCGTCCAGCCTTGCGGTCGTCGCGGCCGACGAGTTCAAGCCCGAACCGGGCTTCAAGCTGCTGTTCAACGGCAAGAACCTCGACGGCTGGCAAACGAAGGGTGCCAAGCCCGAGAAGCTCGACGGCAAGGACGAGGCCTTCGGCAAGCGGTTCGTCGTGCAGGGCGGCGAGCTGGTGATCGACCCCGCGGTGAAGGGCGACCGGTACATCGAGACCGCGACCCCGCTGACCGGCGACTTCACGATCCGCTTCGACTTCAAGCCGGACGACAAGTGCAACAACGACCTGCTGTTCATGGGCACCAAGTTCGACATCAACCCGACCGCGAAGAACCTGAAGATCAAGGTCGGCGAGTGGAACAAAATGGAGATCGTGGCGAAGGGCGGGAACGTCGCGTACTCGATCAACGGCGAGGCCGCCGGCACCAAGAAAACGACAGCAGAAAAGGGGCCGTTCATCGTCCGCGCCGAGTTCGGCGGCATCGCCATCAAGAACATGCGCATCAGCGACGGGAAGTAGCGAACAGAGGGTATAGGACAGGTTTAGCGTTCGTCCCGAAGGGACGATGGCATGAGGCGTCTCGTCTCTTCGGGACGAACGCTAAACCTGTCCTCTACCCCTGCCAATTGCACCACTGCCCGACCGATGTGACCGCGCGAAAATCTTGACACCCGCGCCCGGCCGGTCGGGTACACTTCCCCGCGTCCCCCTCATGTCCGCTTCTGGAGGCGCGTCATGGTCCGCCGATTACTACCCATCTGCGCGCTCGGCGCGCTCTTCTCGGTCGGCTGCGTGGAGGTCACTGACCCCGTCGGCGACATTGATAAGGCCGAGCCGAACAAGGAACTACTCGGTGCCTGGGACTGTTCTAACGGGCACCGGTGGGTTATCGACCGGCACGACGTGAAGGGCAACCCTAAGGGGCTCATGCGGATCCGCATCTTTGACCAAGGCGGCACGATTGAGAAACCCGACCACACGATGTGGTTCTTCTCCACGGTCGTCGGCAAGCGCACCTACACGAACCTATTGATGAACGATGGGGGCTTCGCGGACCTCTCCACCGAAGGCGCGTACGCGAAGTGGACGAAGCTCGGGGGCCAATACTGGGTCGGCTTCATCACCATCAAGGGCGACGAGTTGACACTCGACGGGGGCGACACGAAGGCCTTCAACGCCCTCATGGAGAAGGAGAAGATCGGCACGGTGGGCAACTACTACAAGACCGGCCCCGGGTGGATGGCGAAATACCTGGAGAAACCGGACGCGATCTTCGACGGCACGAACAAGATGGAGTTCTCGCGTGTCAAGAAGAAGTAAACCCCTACACATCTCGGAGACATACGCCATGATCCGCCGCTTGTTGCCCGCTGTCGCCGTGCTCGCGCTGGTCGCGGTCGGGTGCGTTCCCGTCACCGAGCCGGTCGGCGACGTCACCAAAGCCGAACTCGACAAAGACCTGATCGGCATCTGGACCGGTTCCGACGGCAAGGACGCGCTCAAGATCGACGCCCCGGTCGTGAAGGGCAACCCGAAGGGACTGATGCGGTGGACCTTCGCTGCCAGCAAGAATGAAGAACCGATCTGGTTCTTCGTCGCCACAGTGGGCAAGGAGAAGTACGGCAACATGTGTCTCTCGACCGGCGAAGCCCAAAAGGGTTCGCTCGACTTCGCGAAGGACGGTGCGTACGAGAAGTGGGCGAAGTCGAAAACACGGGCCTACTGCGTCTTCCACTACACGACGGGCAAGGACGAAATCTCGCTCAACTTCGGCGACGAGAAGGCGTTCAAGGCGGTCGCCGGAGAAGCCAAGTTGGCGCAAGTGAATAATACGGAAGTGTACGTCACGCCGGCCGGGTGGCTCGAAAAGTATCTCGACAAGAACGGCCGCGACAAGGTCTTCCCGAACGGCAAATCCGAGACGTTCAAGCGCTCGAAGTGAACCCTTGCGAGGACCGCCGATGAGCCGTTACCTCCCGCTGTTCGCCGCCGCGCTTCTGGGCGGCGGGTGCGTGCCCGTCACGGAACCGGTCGGCCCCGTCGAGAAGGCCGAGCCGGACAAGGCCCTTGTCGGCAAGTGGGCCGTGAAGAAGATCAACGGCCTCGCCGCGAGCTTCGCCGTCGAGTCGATCGGCATCACCGCGCCAGAAGTGAAGGGCAACCCCAAGGGGCTGATGCGCGGCAGCATGAACGACGAGCGCGACCCGATGTGGTTCTACCTCACCACCGTCGGCAAGTACACCTACGCGAACGTCATCGTCGGCGGTGGAGACGATGAGCCGAACTTCGACAAGGAAGGCGCGTTCGCCAAGTGGGAGAAGAGTACGAAGAAGAAGTACTTCGTGTTCCGCGTCGCCCGCGACGGCGACAAGATGGTGCTCGACTGCGGGAACAACGAGACGTTCACGAAGCTGATGAAGGCGGCGAACGTCGTGGACGACGGCGCGAAGCACGTCCCGTTCTTCCACCCGCCGGCCGGCTGGCACACCAAGACCCTGGGCAAGGACGGCCCGGACGCGGTGTTCGACAAGTCGAACCGCCTGGAGTTGGTGCGCGAGAAGGCGAAGTAGCCCGCGTTATGGCGCTGGAAGCACGGCGACACGCTGTTGGAGCCACGCGCGGAAGGCCGAGATGATCGCGTTCTCGTCCAGCGCGCCGCGTGCTTGGATCACGAACGCCATCACGTCGGCCGGGGCGATGCCGGGGAACGTGGCGCTGGTCGGAACTTCCGTGTAGGCTTTGTCGAACAGTCGGTAGACGTGCAACTGGTCGCCGTCGAGTCGCCACACTTCGGGTACGCCCAGGGCCGCGTAGATGCCGAACCGGTTCATCGAACTGCGCGACACGTCGACTTCGACCGCCAGGTCCGGCGGCGGGTGGACTTCGAGGTCGAGTTGCTTCACGCCGACGATCTTGGCCGCGTTCGCGAGCCAGTAGCACTTGTCCGGTTCGAGCGCCTTCTTCATCCGCTTGCGCTTCATTGTGACCGAACCGCCGCTCTTCACCGGTAACTGGAACGCGCCCGCGAGGGCCGCGATCAGGTGCGCCAGAACCGACGAATCGCCCTCGTGGGCCTGACTCGTAACCATGATTTCGAGTTCCCCCCGATCGTAGGTCAGGTGCAAGCGCGGCCGGTCGGCGAACACTTTCGTGAGCGCCTCGTACTGGTCCCACGACACGTCCGAGAGGCGGACGGCGCGGCCGCGCTTGCGGCGCGGCTTCGCGCTCGGAACGGGCGGCGGCGTGATGGTCGTTGTGGACATGCGGGGCCTCCTACGAACTGGGCGATTCATTCTACCTCGCGCGACGCCGCGAGCGGCTTCACTTGCCCTGGTTCCAGTAGATGCGCACGTTCTTCGTTGCTCGTCCGCAGGCGATGATGTCGATCTTGCCGTCGCCGTCGAGGTCGGCCGCGGTCAGGTCTTCCACCGCCACGCCGCCGTCGTCGAGGATGGTGCGGTCCCACTTCGCACCCTTGCCGTCCGTGCATTTGTAAACGCGCACGCCGCGGCGCTCCTTGAACGTGTCCTTCGCGTTCGGGTCGTCGCGCACGCCGATGACGAGTTCGTCCGCGCCGTCCCCGTCGAGGTCCGCGAACCACACCCCGTGGCCCCACCGCAGTTGCTCGTCGATGACGTGTCGGTCGAGTGAGAACGCCTTCTCCGGGTTCGGCTTGCCGGGCGTGTACACCACCACCTGATTGCCGTGCCACGGCTCGATGGTGGCGATGATTCCGCGGTCGTCGCCGGACAATTTGATCTCGCTCGCGCCGCGGTTGCCCTTCTGATTCGCCTGGTTCGCCTCGTGCATCTTGCGGGTCGTCCACTTGTCGCCCGTACCTTCGGGGTACACGATGTGAACGCCCTCGTAGGCCGTCACGAGGATCGGGCGGCCCTTGCGCGCGAACCCGCCTTCCGCGCCGAGACAGAAGTTGTGGCACACGTTCAGCTCTTCTGAGAGCACCTGCGTCTTCCAGTTCTCCTTCTTCTCCGGGTCGCGCGCGGGCACCTTCATGGCGATCACGCGCACGGGCTTGCCGTCCACCCACAAGCCCTTGGCGCTCGACCCGCGGCCCATCAGCGGGACGTGAACGATCTCCGGCTTGCCGTCGCCGTCGATGTCGAACACGCGGACGCGGTGAACCGTCGGCTCGTCGCACGGCAGTTCGTGCATCGTCCATTCCTTCGTGACGTCCGCGCCGCGCTTGAGCCACACGAGCTGTGCCGCGTTCGCGGTGTCGAACGGCTTCCACGCGGCCCCGACGACGAGTTCCGGCAGCTTGTCGCCGTCGATGTCGATGGCCGCGATGCACACGTTGTCCGGCTTCGTCTTGCCGTCGAGGATCGTGTACTTCTTCCACTCGCCCGCTTGCGTGCCGGGGTTCTTGTACCAAACCACCTTGTGCTGATCGACGACGACGATGTCGGGCTTCTTGTCGCCGTCGATGTCCGCGGTGATGACCGCGTAGCCGATCTTCAGCCCGGTGTCGATCTCCTGGGCCTTGAACTTGGGCAGGTCCGCGGCGAGCGCGGGGACCGCGAACAGCGCCGCGAGCGCGGCGAGCGGGTAACGCATTGGGAGTTCCTCGATTTGTGTTTCGGTGCAGGGGCCGCACCGCTTGCGCAGGCACGCGGTCCAACAGTAAACGAAAAGTTCACCGCAGCGCTAAAAAATCCGCGCTGCCCTCTGGCGGTAAGCCCGTTGTGGTGTGTACCTTGACGTTGTCGGGCGGTGTGGTAATACTCTCCCAAACGCCGCCCGCTCCGAAGCCGTTTAAGGGGTTCGCCAGTCATGGCCCACATCGTCGCCGCGCCTTGTAACGACTGCAAGTACACCGACTGCTGCGTCGTCTGCCCGGTAGAGTGCTTCTACCAGGACGAGAAGATGCTGTACATCGACCCGGAAGACTGCATCGACTGCGAGGCGTGCGTGCCCGAGTGCCCGGTCGAAGCGATCTTCTCCGAGCCGAACACGCCGGCCCAGTGGTCGAGCTACATCCAGCTCAACGTCGAGCGCGCCGCCGCGCTGAAGGCCGCCGGTGGCCCGGCCCACATCACCGAGAAGCAACCCGCCCAGGAAGGGTCGGACTGCAAGAAGAAGTGACGGTGCGAGTGCGAGTGTGAGTAAAAGTGAAAGGCAAAGACCAGAACGGGAGTTGTGAACGGCTCCCGGTTTCGGTTTTTGTCTTTCGCCCTGCCGTTTGTCTCGGTCCTTCCTCACACTCGCACCCACCCCCACACTTCCCCCCATGACCGGACTCCTCCTCATCCAACTCGGCACGCCGGACGCGCCGACCGCCGCGGCGCTCAAGCCGTACCTGCGCCAGTTCCTCTCCGATCCGCGGGTGATCGAGAACCAGGGCTGGAAGTGGAAACTCATCCTCCGCCTCTTCATCCTGCGCTCGCGGCCCGCGGAGTCTGCGGCCAAGTACGCCCGCATCTGGGACGCCAAGACCGGCTCGCCGCTGATGCACTATACCCAGCGCCAGACGGAACTGGTGCGAGCGCGGTTCCCGAACAACCCGGTGCGGTTCGGCATGATCGTCGGCAACCCGCCGCTGCGAGACGTGCTCGCGCAGATGGTTGACGCGGGCGTGACGAAGCTGGTCGCGCTGCCGATGTTCCCGCAGTACTCCGCGACCTCGTTCGCCAGCGCGACGGACACCCTCTTTAGCGCTCTGAAGACGCTGCGCCGCGTGCCCGCGGTGCGCGTGGTGCCGCCGTACTTCGATCACCCCGCGTACCTCGACGCGCTGGAAGCGAGCGTTCGCGCCGACATCGCGAAGCTGCCGTGGGAGCCGGAGCACTTTGTCATCAGCTTCCACGGCATCCCGCGGAAGTACGCCCAGAAGGGCGACCCCTACGCGACGCACTGTGTCCGCACCGCGCAGGCGCTCGTGCAGCGCATGGGCTGGCCGCGCGAAAAGTGGACGCAGACGTACCAGTCGCGCTTCGGCCGCGGCGCGTGGCTGAAGCCGTACACCGACGACGTGCTGACCGATCTTGCTAAGAAGGGCACGAAGCGGGTCTACATCGCGCTGCCGGGGTTCACCGCGGACTGCCTCGAAACGCTCGACGAGATCGGCAACGAGAGCCGCGAAGTGTTCGAGCACGCCGGCGGCGAGCACCTCAAGAGCGGCACCTGCCTCAACGACCACCCGAAGTGGATCAACGCGATGGAACGCATCCTGCGCGAAGAAGGCACGGGCTGGCTCTGACCGCGCCGAGCGGGTAGGCTGGAGCGTCCCCCGCGCCTTGGAGGCTCTCCCATGCACCCCGTTGCCGAACAGCTTCACCAGTCGCGGCGCGACTTCCTCGCCACCAGCGCCAACGGCGTCGGGCTGCTCGCGCTCGCGTCGCTGCTCCAAAGCGACGGAGCACTGCGCGCCAACGAGGGGGCCGCAAAGAAGCCGCACTTCGCCCCCACCGCGAAGAACTGCATCTGCATCTACCTCGAAGGCGCGCCGTCGCAGCTCGACCTGTTCGACCCCAAGCCGAAGCTGAACGAACTGCACGGCCAGAAGATGCCGGAGGCGCTGACCAAGAACGTGCGGTTCGCGTTCCTGCAAAAGGAAACCGCGGTCCTGCTCGGCAACAAGCGGAAGTGGCACAAGCACGGCAAGAGCGGCATGGAACTCTCCGACCTGCTCCCTCGGCTGGGCACGGTCGCGGACGACGTGTGCATGATCCGCTCGATGCACACCGAGGCGTTCAACCACCACCCCGGCCAACTGCTGATGAACACCGGCAGCACGATGTTCGGCCGGCCGAGCATGGGGAGCTGGACGACCTACGGCCTGGGCAGCGCGTCGAAGAACCTGCCGGGCTACGTCGTGTTGAACGCCGGCCGCGGCACCAGCGGTGGCACGTCGAACTGGGGCAACGGGTTCCTGCCCAGCACGCACGCGGGGGTACTGTTCCGCAACACGGGCGAGCCGGTGCTGAACCTGAACAACCCCGCGGGCCTCTCGGACGCAATGCAGGCCGCGACCGTCGAGGCCGTGCGCGACCTCAACGGCACGCGCCACGCGGTCATCGGCGACCCCGAGATCAACTCGCGCATCGGGGCCTACGAACTCGCGCACAAGATGCAGACCGCCGCGCCGGAACTCATCGACCTAACCAAAGAAGACAAGAAGACGCTGGACGAGTACGGGATCGACCGGCCCGAACCGGAGATCAAGGCGGCCCGCGGCGGCGGCAAGGGCGAGTTCCGCGCGTTCGCGACGAACTGCCTGCTCGCGCGGCGCATGGTCGAACGCGGCGTCCGGTTCGTGTCGCTGTTTCACGCCTCCTGGGACCACCACTCGAACCTCGACGTCGAGTTGCCGCACAACTGCCTGATGGCGGACCAGCCTGTGACCGCGCTCATCACCGATCTGAAGCGGCGCGGGCTGCTCGACAGCACGCTGGTGCTGTGGCTGAGCGAGTTCGGCCGCACGCCGCTGGGCGAGAACCGAGCCGGGCGCGCGGGCGTGACGGGCCGCGACCACCACCCGTTCGCGTTCACGATCTGGGCCGCGGGCGGCGGCATCAAGGGCGGGCAGACCATCGGCAAGACCGATGAAATCGGCTGGAACGTGGTCGAAGACCCGATCCACGTCAACGACCTGCACGCGACGGTCCTGCACCTGTTCGGGCTGGACCACCTGAAACTGACGTACAAGTTCCAGGGCCGCGACTTCCGCCTCACCGACGTGGGCGGCAAGGTGGTGAAGAAGCTGTTGAAGTAGGCAAGCAGAAGCGCGACCGCCGCCAACTCTCCAGGTTCTCGCCCCAAGTGCGCGCGGCCACATCAATCGCGATCGGCGCTTGCACCGGACAGTTGGATTCGGACAATAAGCCGTTGTCCGCGTCGCGCGCACATGAGGCCGTTGCGAATGTCGATCCCCGCGTCCCATCGACCGGCCCGCGAATGGCTGTGGCTCCTGGTCGCGCTCGCCGTGGTCGCGGCGCTGGCCGTGCCGTTTCGGGACGTGCTGACCGGTCAGGAGGCCCGCAAAGACTGGGCGAAATGGGACGAGAACCGGCTGACGCGGCTGTTCATCGGCCCCGAACAGGTCTTGTGCTACGTTTGTGCAGTGTGGGCCGCACTCATCCTCCAGAGCCGCTATCGCGAGGTGATCCGCCAGCGCCGGGCGTTCGGGATGGGCCTGTTGCCGACCGACGAGGGGGCGCGGATTCTGCCGGAAGACGCTCGCCCGCTGGCGCGGAAGGTCGAGCAACTGACCTCCGGGCGGCCATATGTGCTGGCGAACATGATCCGGCTGGGGCTGGGCAAGTTCGCCATCAGCAAGTCGGCCCCGGACGTGGCCGAGGTGGTTCGCAATCAGGCCGATGTGGAGCTGTCGCGACTCGTCACCGGCATGGCGACCGTGAACTACTTGGCCTGGGCGATCCCCGCAATCGGTTTCGTCGGCACGGTCCGCGGGCTGGGCGGCGCGTTCGGCGTGAAGGAAGAGAACATCCAGTTGTTCACCGATCAGGCGAAAGACCAGCTCAAGATTGCCTTCGACTGTACACTGGTAGCGCTGCTGTTGAGCCTCGTGGTGATGTACTTCATCCACGCGCTCCAGCGGGCCGAAGAAACGCTCGTCACGGATGCGCAGCAGTATTGCCAGGAACACTTGCTGTTGCGGTTGTACGACCCGGCCCGCGACGGCACGAACGGTTGACCCAGCTCCATGAAAGCGCCGCGGATGAACCTGATCGCGCACTTGGAGCGGTTCTTCCGCCGCAACGGGTACGTTCGCGTGCCGGACCCGGACCGACTGGCGAAGGAAGGTCGGCGCTACAAGAAGGGTTACGAGGTCCGGTTCGTCGCCAACACGCCCGCGGAACTGCGGACGATTCGCGAGCTGCTCAAGATGGCCGGGTTCGCGGTCGCGAACGCCTTCGAGCACGCGAAGCAGTGGCGTCAACCGCTGTACGGGCGCGCGGCCGTGACCCTGTTTCTCGAACTGATCAAGTGGAAGCCGGGCGATCAAGCGACCGAACCGCCCAGTGCTTCGCGGACCGAATAGCACCCTGAGCGACACCCGATGTTGTGGTCCCGTAAGTCTGCCCCCGTTCACGACCGCTCGCGCGCGGTCGGCATCGACCTGACCGCGAGCCGGGCGCGCGCCGAGGGCGTGGGCGGCAAGTCGCGGCCCCTCGTCCTCGACGATCCCGACGTGGAACTGCTCCTGTCCGTGTCCGGCGAGCGCCGCACCGCGGAAGTCGGCCGCGCGGGGCTGGCGCTGTGTCGCAAGCTCCCGCACCTCGTGTGCTCGAACGTCCTCCCTTCGCTCGGTCCATCGCGCGAGTGGCGCGTCGGTCGGCACGCGCTCATCGCGGAGGCCGCGCTCGGCCTCGTCTTCGACAAACTGCGCGCCCCGGTCACGGCCGAAACGGACGCAATCGCGCTGGCCCTGCCGGTGTACCTCGGCCCGGCGCAAGTCACGCGCGTCGGCGTCACCGCGGGCCGTTCCAAGCTTCCGCTAAAGGGAACCGCCGTGAGCGCGCTGGCGCTCGCGGCCAACCGCGCCCCAGCGCTCCTCGGTAGCAAACCGCCCGCGCCAGAACCCACCGACGCGGCCGACGATTGGGTCGTACCGTTGCGCCCCACGACCGGCGGGCCGTGCTCCGTACTTGTGATCGACGCGGACGAGTTCGCCACCTTCGCCGCCATCGTGTCCGTCGAACCGGAGTCGGTGCGCACGGTCGGGTCCGCCGTGTGGACGCGGCTCGCGGTGAAGGCGTGGAAGGACCGGCTCGTCGATGCCGTTTCGGACCGCTGTGTGCGCCTGTGCCGCCGCGACCCGCGCGACTCCGCCGAAGCGGAGCAAGCGCTCTTCGAGCAACTCGACGACGCCCTGGACCGCACCCGCGCCGGCCCGCGCCTCAGCCTGTGCGTGCGCACGGCGCACTGGTTCCAGGACGTGGTGCAGCAGCCGGAAGAGTTCGAGGCGCACTGTTCGGCGCTGGCGCGGCTCGCGGGCGACTCGGTCCGCGACTTCACCAACGGCATCGGGCTTGCGGAGCCGCCGCGCGCGGTATGGCTGACCGACGCCGCCGGCCGCTTGCCGGGCCTCATGCGCGCGGTCCACGCCAACACGCCCGAGGGCACCGCGGTGGAAGTGCTGCCGCCGAACGCGGTCGCGTGCGCCGCCGCGGCGCTCGTCCCGCGCTGGCTCGCCGGCGAGCTGCCCCGCGCGCACCTCGACAGTGTGATCCCGCTGCCGCAACTGATCGACGTGCGCCGCACGAGTGACGTGCGACTGTAGGAGGAACCTCATGCGAGTGCGCCACAAACCGCCCACGCTGGTCAGCATGTGGATGCTGGACGTGTTCTGCTGCGCACTGGGCTGCGTCACGCTCCTGTTCCTGCTCAACAGCCGCATGGCGACGGACGCGACGAAAGCCAGCCGCAACGCGCTCGTCGATCTCGCCGCCGCCGATCAGAAGCTGGCCGCGGCCCTCACCGACCTCGAATCGACGCGCATCAAACTGACCGACGAACTCGCGACCCACAAGCAACTTCACGCGAAGGTCACGGAACTCGAAGGCCTTCAGGCCCGGCTCACCGACGACAAACGCAACCTCGACAAACAACTCAAACTCGCCCAAGCGGAGAAGGACGAGACGGCCCGCAAACTGGCGCTGGCACGCGACGACGCGAACGCGGCGCGGGCGCAGCTCGATTCGACGCAGGCCGACCTGACCAAGTTGGAGAAGAAGGCCGGGGCCACCGCGAAGGAACTCGACGCGGCCCGCACGCAGGTGGCCGACGCGACCGACCTGCTCAAGAAGCGGCAAAAGGACATCGAGACGCTGGCGAAGAAAGAGGCCACCAGCACGACGCAGCTCGACGGGCTTCAGAAGCTGCTGCGCGAGAAAGACGCCGAGCGGCTCGCGCTCGAGAAGAGTGTGACCGCGACCCGGAAAGACCTGACCGACGCGGAGGCCCGCTTGCGGGCCGCGCAGCGCGACCTCTACGCCCAACTCGCCGCCGCCCGCGCCGCGGCGAAGGCCGCGGCCGAGGAACGGGCTCTGGCGAAGGCCGCGGCCAAGACCGCGGCGGACGAAGCCGCGGTCGCGAAGGTCGGGGTCGCGAAAGCCGGCGAGGAACTGGGCACCGCCCGCGCGCAGATCAAAGACCTCGCCAAGAAGATCGACGACGCCAACGTCAGCATCATCGACCTGCAAGGCGACAAGGCCAAGCTCGCGGACAAGTTCAACAAGTTCCAGAAGGAGAGCGAGGCCCGCTTCGCCGGCATCGCCACCACCGGCAAGAAGGTCGCGTTCCTGGTGGACATGTCCGGCAGCATGGGCAAGCGCGACCTGAACACGCTCGACGACACCAAGTGGCCGCTCGTGGTCGAAACCGTGGGCAAGGTGATGCGCAGCATCCCGACGCTGGAGAGCTATCAGGTGATCGTGTTTTCCAGTTCGGCGAGCTGGGTGTTCGGGGCGGGCGAGTGGCAGACGTTCACCGGCGAGAAGTCTGTTGAAGGCGTGAAGGACGCGCTGATGAAGATCAAGCCGAAGGACGACACGAACATGTACTCCGCGTTCGAGAAAGCGTTCGCCCTGCGCACCGCCGGCCTCGACACCATCTACCTGTTCTCCGACGGCCTCCCGACCAGCGGCGTGGGCCTGACCACCGCGCAGCAGAGCGCGAACCTGAGCGAGTCGGAACTCGGCGTGATCCTCGGCAAGCACGTTCGCGACACCCTGCGCGGCACCTGGAACCGGCCGCTCGCGGGTCAGCCGCGAGTAAAAGTCAACTCGGTCGGCTTCTACTTCGAGAGCGTCGAGGTCGGCGCGTTCTTGTGGGCCTTGTCGCGCGAGAACGACGGCAGCTTTGTGGGCATGTCCAAACCATGAGTGCATCTCCGCCAACGGCCGCGCCCGAGCCGCTGCTTCACATCCCGAACCTGCTCTCCTTCGCCCGCATCCCGCTGGCGGTGGTGCTGTTCGTGTGCATCGTGCATCAGGCGTGGCTCGTCGGCCTGATCCTCTTCGTGATCGCCTGCGCGACCGACTGGCTCGACGGCTGGTGGGCACGCAAGTATGGCCCGCTCACGCTGGTCGGCCGCAACCTCGACCCACTCGCCGACAAGATTCTCGTGTGCGGCACCTTCATCTACCTGATCCCGGTGGAGAGCGCCGGCATCTTGCCGTGGATGGTCACGGTGGTCGTCTGTCGCGAGCTACTGGTGACGGGCATTCGCGGAATGGTGGAAGCGGCGGGGAAGAAGTTCGGTGCGGACTGGTTCGGCAAGTTGAAGATGGGCCTGCAGTGCGCGGTGCTGATCGGCGTGCTGCTGATCGAGTGGCTGCGCCCGATGCCGAACACCGCCGACGCCCTCGCACTCCTGACCCGCGTGCAACTCGTCCTACTCTGGACGATGCTCGCCGCAACGGTGGGCAGCGGCGCGCAGTACGTCGTGAAGGCCGCAAAACTGCTGGGCAAGTGACTTTCGGACCCCCGTTACCCCCCGCCACCCCCCTT
>SXHE01000405.1 GCA_005773755.1 Planctomycetia bacterium | reverse complement strand
GGTCGAAGTGCTGACCGGGGCGGCGGGTAGCGGGCCGATCCTGCGCGAGCACCTGCCGCTCGACATGCGCCTGCGGAGCGACACGCCGCGCGCACGGCAGACGAAGGCGCTCTCGATGGACGCAATCCTCGAAGCGGTCGAGAAGCGACTGATTCAACTCGCGCTACAGAAGACGAACAACCACCAGACGGAAGCGGCCGACGCGCTCGGTATCTATCGCGACCGACTCTGGCGGCGACTGGAAGCACTCGGCATCCCGACCCCGCCGCAACCGCCAAAGCCGCGGAAGAAGACGGAGGGCGAGTAGCCATGCGCGCGCCGCAAATCGTTGTCCTCGAAGCGGACGGCTGGATCGCCCGGCACCTGGGCGACATCGCCACGGAAAGCGCGTGGCTCGTGCGCGGCGTGCGTGCGAGTGACACCGCGTTATCACTCGCACGCGAGCGGCGGCCGTGTGTGTTGCTCGTTCAGGTGGAACTGGCCGAAGACGAGCCGGCGGCGCTGGCACTGATCGCGACCGTTCGCCGCGAGTGCCCCGACGTGCCGGTGGTCGCGGTCAGTGACGTGAAGCTGTCGGACACCGATCGCGTCGCGTGGACCGCGGCACTGTTCGATCTGGGCGCGCGGTACGTGTTGTTCCCGCCGCTGACGCAACCGGTGCTCGAAGACGTGACCAGCGGGCTGATGGCGGTCGCGATCCGCCGCACCGTGGGCGACGCGCCACCGAAGCCGGTCGCGCCGAAGCCCGCACCGAAGCGCAAGAAGCCGAAGGCCGCGGACGAGGTGATCGACTTGGCGGATGAGGAATTGCACGAATAACTCGCGAAGCCGCAAGCGGCCGTACCATGAACCCGCTCGCCGAACTGCCGGTGCTCGATGCGTCCCGCTGCACGGGCTGCGGGGACTGCGTCGCCGTGTGCCCGACCGAGTGCCTCGCAATGGTAGGCCCGCGGCCGTGGCTGCCGCGCCCGCGCGATTGCGTCTCGTGCGGCGTGTGCGAGATCATCTGCCCCGCCGAAGCCATCACTTTGCGCGCGGCGACGGTGTGAGTGCGCGGCCCGGCAGCGCACCGGTGTGCTTCCCGCGCTCCAGTACGAGTTGCCCGTTCACGATCACGAACTCGATCCCGTCGTTGTAGGCGAACGGCGCGGTGTAGGTCGATTTGTCGATCACCGTGTCCGCGTTGAAGATCGTCACGTCCGCGAACGCGCCGGTCCGCAGCGTGCCGCGGTCGCGCAGGTTCGCCTTCGCTGCGTTCAGCGAGGTCATCTTCCGCACCGCGTCTTCGAGCTTCAGCACGCTGCGGTCGCGGGCGTACACGCCGAGCACGCGCGGGAACGTGCCGAAGTTGCGCGGGTGCGGGTTGCCGCGCTTCAGCGGTCCCTCGGTCGCGTACGCGGAGCCGTCCGAACCGATGGAGCACCACGGCTGCTGCATCGCCAAGTTCATGTCCTTCTCGTCGTGGTGCGCGAACACCGTGGGCACCGACCCGCCCTGTTCGATCAAGATGTCAAAGAGGATGTCGAGCGGGTCCGGGGTCGGCGTCTTGCCCTTCTGCTTGGCCGCGATGACGCGGTCCATCGTCAAACCTTCGTAGTCGCCGCGCCCGCTGACGAGCATCCGCGACCAGTCGCCGCCCACCGCGGTGTAGTGGTTGTACCAGCCGTCCACGCCCTTCGTGATGTCGGTCTTGAGCTTGTCGCGCTGCTTCGCGTCGCGCAGGCGTTCGAGCATCTTCGCGGTGCCGCCCTCGTGCGCCCACGGCGGGATGATGCTGGCGAGGTTGTTGTTGCCGCGCGTGTACGGGTACACGTTGGCCTGCACGTTCACGCCGCGCTTGCGCGCGCCGTCGATCAGCGCGATCACGTCCTTCATCTTGCCCCACAGCTTTTCGTCCGCGATCTTCAGGTGAATGATGTCCACCGGAACGCCGGCCTTCTCGCCCACGTCGATCGCTTCCTTGATCGAATCGAGCACGCCGATGCCCTCGGTGCGGATGTGCGACGAGTACAGCCCGCCGTGCTTCTTCACCACCTTGCACAGTTCAACAAGGTCGTCCGTGGTCGCGAGCGAGCCGGGCGGCATCATCATGTACGTCGAGAGACCGAGCGCGCCGTCTTTCATCGCCTCGTCAAGCAACTCCTTCATCTGGTCGAGTTGCTTCGCGGAGGGCCGCGCGTACGACTTGCCCATCACGCTTTCCCAGATGTTGTCGAGGCCGACGTAACTCGCGACGTTCACACTCACCCCGGCCTTGTCGACGGTGTCGAAGTACCCGCCGAGTGTGCTCCATGTGAACTCCTTCCCGCGGGCCTTGAACACGCGCGCCTTGAGCTGCCCCTTCAACGGCCCGGCGGAGCGACCCTCGCCCAGCACTTCCGTTGTCACGCCTTGCCGAATCTTGCTCTGTGCGTGCCCGTCTTCCAGAATCAGGTCGTCGGAGTGCGAGTGAATGTCGATGAACCCCGGCGCGACGGTCAGCCCCTTCGCGTCGATGACGCGCTTGGCCTTGCCCGCGGGCACGCGCCCGACGGCGACGATCTTGTCGCCCACAATCGCGACGTCGCCGTGGAACCACGGGTTGCCGGTGCCGTCCACGATGCGGCCGTTGGTGATGAGCAGGTCGTACTGCGGTTCCGCCGCGGGCGCAGGGATCGCGCACACCACAAACAAGAGCGCGACGACAGGGAGCGTGCGTTTCACGAGGGCCTCGCGGTGAACGATGGGACTGAGGTGAACGATACCGAGTCGCGCGGCGATTCGCTATCCTCAGTCCCATGCCCTCCTTCTTCTCCCGCGAGCGGATCGTCGCCGCGCCGGGCTACAACCGGTGGCTCGTTCCGCCCGCGGCGCTGGCGATCCACCTGTGCATCGGCGAAGCCTACGCCTTTAGCGTGTTCAAACTGCCGCTTACCGCGATCTCGCCCGGCTGGACGCAACCGGCTATCGCGTGGGTGTTCAGCATCGCGATTGTGTTTCTCGGGCTGTCGGCCGCGGTGTTCGGGTCGTGGCTCGAACGTGTCGGGCCGCGCAAGGCGATGTTGGCGTCGGCCGCGTGCTTCGGCGGCGGGTTCCTGGTCTCCGCGGTCGGCGTGTGGGTGCAGCAACTCTGGCTGCTGTATCTCGGCTACGGCGTGCTCGGCG
>SXHE01000404.1 GCA_005773755.1 Planctomycetia bacterium | reverse complement strand
GTCTTTTCACTGGCACTAACCACGAGCACTGACACTATGCAAGGATGTCCTTCACCACGTGCCCGTGCACGTCGGTCAGGCGGTAGTCGCGGCCCTGGAACTTGTACGTCAGCTTCAGGTGGTCGATGCCGAGCAGGTGGAGCATCGTCGCGTGCAGGTCATGGATCGGGAACACGTCCTTCTCCGCGTTGTAGCCGAACTCGTCGGTCGCGCCGTGGCTCAAGCCGCCTTTCACCGCGCCGCCGGCCAGCAGCACGCTGAACCCCTTCATGTGGTGGTCGCGCCCGCTGCCGCCTTGCGACATGGGCGTGCGACCGAACTCGCCGGTCAGCACGATGAGCGTGTCGTTGTACATGCCGAGGCGCTTCAGGTCTTTGATGAGCGCCGCTAGCGGACGGTCGATCTCCTCGATCTTCAGCTTGATGCCGTCCTTGATGCCGCCGTGGTGGTCCCAGTCGCGGTGGTAGAGCTGGATGAAGCGGACGCCCTTCTGCGCCAGCCGGCGCGCGAGCAGGCAGTTGCCGGCGAACGACCCGTCCGGCCCCTTCGTGCCGTAGCTCTCCAGCACCTTCGCCTGCTCGTCCTTGAACTCCATCAGTGCCGGCACGCTGGTCTGCATCTTGAACGCGAGTTCGTACTGCGCGATTCGGGTGGCGATTTCGGGGTCATCGACGGCGGCGTTCTGGAGCTTGTTCAGTTCCGCGACCGCGTCGATCACATCCTTCTGCTGGTCTTGCGCGACGCCGGCGGGCGTGGGCAGGTACAGCACCGGGTCGCCCTTGCTGCGGAGCTGCACGCCCTGGAACTCGCCCGGCAGGAACCCGGCGGCCCACTGGCGCGCCGCGATGGGCTGGTTCTGCCCGCCGCGCCCGTTCGAGGTCAGGACGACGAAGCCGGGTAGGTCGTCGGCCTCCGCGCCCAGGCCGTAGGTGAGCCAGCTCCCCATGCTCGGCCGGCCGGACACCGAACTGCCGGTGTTCATGAACGTGTGCGCCGGGTCGTGGTTGATCGCTTCCGTCTTGCACGACCGCACGATGCACAGGTCGTCCGCGACCTCCGGCAAATGAACGAACAGCTCGTTCATCTCCTGCCCGCTCTTGCCCTGCTTCTTGAAGTTCCACTGCGGGCCGAAGCAGGTTAGCTTCGCGCCCTGGAGCTGGGCGATGGGCTGGCCCTTCGTGACGCTTTCGGGCATCGGCTGGCCGTGCCGCTTCGCCAACTCGGGCTTGTGGTCGAACAGTTCGAGGTGGCTCGCGCCGCCGGCCATCACCATGAAGATGACCCGCTTCACCTTCGGGGTGACGTGCGGCTTGGTGACTACGCCCTTCCACTTCTCGACCTTCGCCGCGGCCGACGCGCGGTCGTCGAGTAGCGACGCTAGCGCCACCGCGCCGACCCCGCGACAGGTGTTCGTGAGGAAGGTTCGGCGCTGGTGCAATTTCACAGCTTGGAGGTTCACTGTAACTGCTCCTGGTTTGGCGCGCGACTCGAAAGGTCGCGCGGGGCGACGCTTACTGGCGCGTGATCGTCTCGTGCAGGTTCAGGATCGTGCGGCACACGCTGACCCACGCGGCCAGTTCTTCCGGCTTCACGTCCTTTGGCGCGACCGCGTCGCCGATGGCGAGCAATTTCTTCGCCTCGTCCGGCTTCGCGGCGAACTGCGCCCGGTGTTTTTTCAGTAACGCCAGAAGGATTTGCGTTTCCTCCGCGCGCGGCGTGCGTGCGGTCGCCCGCTCGAACGCCCAACTCACCTGCGCCGCGTCGTCCTTGCCACCGTCCTTCAGCACCTTCGCGGCGAACGCCTTTGCCGCTTCAACGAACACCGGGTCGTTGAGCAGCACGAGAGCCTGCTGCGGGATGTTCGACTTGGGCCGGTCGCAGGTGCATTCCTCGCGGCTCGGGGCGTTGAGCGCGATCATCGCCGGGTGCGGGAACGAGCGCTGCCAGTGCGTATACATGCCGCGGCGGTACACCTTGTCGCCCGTGTCCTTCTGCCACTCGCGCGGCGGGAAGTTGAGCGCGGTCCAGTACCCCGGCGGCTGGTACGGCTTGACGCTCGGCCCGCCGATGGTCGGGTTCAGCAGTCCGCTGACGGAGAGCGCGTTGTCGCGGATGAACTCGGCGTCGAGGCGCTGGCGCGTCTGGCGCGCGAACAGCTTGTTCAGCGGGTCGCGCTCGCGCACGGCCGGCGTTTCCACCGACGACTGCCGGTACGCGGCCGACGTGACCAGGAGCCGGACCAGGGCACGCACGTCCCACTTCGCGCCCAACTCGGTGGCGAGGTAGTCGAGCAGTTCGGGGTGCGTGGGCAGGTCGCCCTGCGTGCCGCTTTCTTCGAGCGAGCGGGCGAGGCCGTACCCGTAGAAGATGCGCCAGACGCGGTTGGCGGTCACGCGGGCCGTGAGCGGGTTCTCCGGTGCGACGGCCCACTTCGCGAGGTCGAGCCGGTTGTAGCGGCCCGCGCCCGCGACAAGCGGGGGCAGCGGCGGGAGGAACCCCGGCGTGTTCGGCAGCATTACCGGGCCGGTGCTGTCGAGCCAGTTGCCGCGCGGCAGCACGCGCACCGTGCGCGGCGCGCCGGCCACCGTGATGAGCACCCGCGGCATCGCGTTCTCGAACGCCGTGCGTGCCGCGGTCGCGGTGACGACGGCCGCGCGCTCGGCCTTCAGGTCGGGGGCGTTGTCGCGCGCGAACGCCTCCAGTGCGGTCGCCTCGACCGGCGTGCGCTTGTCGCGCGGCTTCGCCAGAATCGCCTTGATGTTCGCGGGAACGGCGACCGTGGCCGGCCCCTTCTTCCCTGTCGCCGGGTTCGGCCACTTCTCGACATCGGCGAACGCCTTGTCATCACCCGCGAGCTTCTTCGCCGCCGCCGCCAACTTCTCCTGCGCGTCGGTCACGGCCTGCGCGGTGCGCACGAGTCCGGCCTCTTGTTCCGCGGTCACGGGGATCGGGGTGCCCGGCCCGCGGCCCCCGACCGCCGGCTCCTGAATGTCCGCGAAGAACGCCGCGACCGAGTAGAAGTCCTTCTGCGCGTACGGGTCGAACTTGTGGTCGTGACACTCGGCGCACATGAGCGTGCCGCCCAGCCACACCTGCCCGAAGTTGCGCACGCGGTCGGCCGCGTACTTGGCCTCGTACTCGCGCGCCTGCGCCCCGCCCTCCTCCGTCGTTTGCAGCAGCCGGTTGTACGCGCTGGCGATCTTCTGCCACTTGGTCGCGTTCGGCATCAAGTCGCCGGCGAGTTGCTCGACCGTGAACTGATCGAACGGCTTGTTCTCGTTGAACGCCTTGATGACGTAGTCGCGGTAGGGCGACACGTTCATCGGGTTGTCGCTGTGGTAGCCGATGGTGTCGGCGTAGCGCACCAGATCGAGCCACCACACGGCCATACGCTCGCCGTAGTGCGGGCTGGCGAGCAACCGGTCCACCACCTTCTCGTAAGCCTTCGGGTCTTTGTCCTCGACGAACGCCCGCACTTCTTCGGGCGTCGGTGGCAGGCCGGTCAGGTCGAACGTGAGTCGGCGGATGAGCGTGACGCGGTCCGCTTCCTTCGCCGGTGCGACGCCTTCCTTTTCCAGTCGCGCGAGAATGAATGCGTCGACGGGGTTGGCGAACGCGGTTTTCGGCTTCGGCACGCCCGGCTTCTGGAGTTTGGTGAACGCCCAGTGGTCGGTGTACTTCGCGCCCTCACTGATCCACTGTTTGATGGTCGCGGCCTGCGCCGCGGTGAGCGGCGGCTTCTTCGACTTCTCCGGAGGCATCCGCGTGTCGGGGTCGGCGTGGCCGATGCGCTTGTACAACTCGCTCTCGTCCGGCTTGCCGGGCACCAGCGCGCCGGACTTGACGGCCTCGTCGCGCAGGTCGAGCCGCAGCTTCGCCTTGCGGGTCTTCTCGTCCGGGCCGTGACACTGGTAGCACTGGGTCGAGAGGATCGGCCGCACGTCGCGGGCGAAATCGACCGGGGCCGCGAGCGCCGCGTTCGCGAACACCAGGGCGCATGCGACGGTGAGAAGGGTGCGCATGGGAAGGTTCAATCGGGGAGGGCGGTTCGGTGAGGTTGGCATTATAGCCGCACGGCCGCAGTTCACCCACTACGGAACCGGCGGGCGGCGAAAGCGCCGGCACCGGCAAGCACCGGTCCGTCTTCACAGACTCCACGAACCGCTGGTTCCCGGTCACCAGTTCGACCAGCGTGCCCGCCACGTGCCCCTCCCGGCGCTTCACATTCGCCACCCGACGAGCAACAGCTCGGTGCTCGCGCTGTCAGTCACGTCACCAGCGCCCGAATGGGCCCGCCTTCGGTCACGCGGTAGGGGCGACCTTCGGGGTCGCGGAAGTGCGCGTCGTTGGGGACACCCATCAGATGAAGGATCGTCGCCATGAGGTCGGCGGGCGTGTAGCCCTCGGTGACTGGCACGCCGCCGTGCTTGTCGGTCCGCCCGATTACCTGCCCGCCGCGAATGCCCGCGCCCGCAAAGAAGCACGGGAACACGTCGCCCCAGTGGTGCCGGCCGTTCGTGAACACCTCGCCCGACGCGTTCTTCCCGCCCACCGTGATCGGCGAAATCTTCGGCGTCCGGCCCATCTCACCGCACATCACGACGAGCACATCGTCCATCAATCCGCGCTGGTCGAGGTCGGCGAGGAACCCGCTCAGGCTGCGGTCGATGGACGGCAGCAGCTTGCCCTTCAGGTCGCGAAAGGCGTTCTGGTGTGTGTCCCAGCCGCGCAAGTTGATCTGAACGAACCGCACACCGGCTTCGACCAGCCGCCGCGCTGTGAGGAACCCCTGGCCCCACTCCTCGCGGCCGTAGCGGTCGCGCACGGCCGGTGCCTCGCGGCTCAGATCGAACGGGTTCGCGCGACCCGGCTTCAGCGCGGCCAACAGTTCGATCGCGCGCTTGCGGTTGGTCGCGTGCGAAGCCGTCGCCGGGGCGTCGGCGGTGCGGCGCATCGCGTCGAGCCGGCCGAGGAGCGACGAGCGGTTCTCCAGTTCTGCCGCGGAGACGCCCACCCCGCCGAGGTCGGGCAGCTTGAACGAGGCGTCGCGGCAACTGCTGTTGTCCCACCACGCCTTCGGCCCCTTGCCGGCGGCGCGGGCCGGGTCGTTCGGGTCGTCGTGGCTGAAGCAGTTCGGGCACGAACCGGCGGCGTCTGGCGACCGGCACAGCGGCGCGAGATCGACGCCCCACGGCTCGTAGTTCGGCCCCAGCACACCGGCCCCGCGACCGGGGTAGCGCATCAGGTTCGTGCGCGGCAGTTCGACGGCTGCCGGCAGTGCGACGCCGGCCGCGGGCGGATTCGCGTAGGCGACCATCGACGCCAGCGACGGCCACTCGAACCGGCCCTTCCGCGGGCCGACGATGCTGGCGTTCGTGTCGCCGACGGGCATCTCCGCGCGGCCGGTTTGCAGCAGGTATGTTGCGCTGTTGTGCTCGTTGCGGAACTCGCGCCCCGCCGGGTGGTGCATCGTCCGCACCACGGCGAACTTGTCGGAACGCGCCGCGAGTTGCGGCAGGTACTCGCAGAACCGCACGCCGGGGCTTCGTGTCTGTGCGGTGCCGTACTCGCCGCGGATCTCCGCCGGTGCGTCGGGCTTGGGGTCGAACGTTTCGTGCTGGCTCGGCCCGCCCGACTGGAAGATGAACACGACCGACTTGGCCTTGCCCGCGCGCACGGGCGCGGCGTCGAGCCGCGCCTGCGACAGTCCGAACAGGCTCAACCCGCAGACGTGCAGCAGGTCGCGGCGGCCGATGTTCGGATGGTCGGTGCGAACGCAACCGAAGCGGCGGTTCATGAAGTGTCCCGGCGAGAAAGACGGCACGCCCGATTCTACCTTCCCCCGCGCTCGACGCGAGCCGAAATCGCCCGCCGCGCGGTGGCAGCGATTGTTTGTGCCGCGCAATTACCGCCGCCCGTTCCACTCGGCGCGCGAGTACTTCTCCGCGATCAACTCGCGCACGGTGTCGAGCGGAAGCGGTTCGTACGCGCCAGCGGGTTGCCACTCCGCGATCAGCAGGCGCTTCGCGTCTTCGACGCTAACGGGCAGGTTGGCGACGAACTCCGCGTGCGTGCGGTCGCGGCGGTAGTCGGGCTGGCGCTCGGGTGGGTTCAGGTACTTGGACACAAACGCGAGGTCGAAGCCGCAGAGCAAAGTTCCGTGGTGAAGGAAGTGCGTGCGCTTCCGCTGCTGGGCGTTGCCGGAGAACTTCACCCCGCCGGCCGCGAGGTCGCTCGTGCCTTCCACCTTCGCGCCGACGACCGGCGCGAGGGCGCGGACGACGCGCGCGAGGATGTAGCGGTTGGACGCGGGTATCTCGCTCAGGCCGGGCGCGTGCGTGTAGCCGAGCACGAGGCTGAAGCACAGACACCCGGGGCCGAGCACGACCGTTCCGCCGCCGCTCGCGCGCCGCAGCACCGGCACGCTGTCGGCGGCACACGCCGCGGTGTTCACGTCGATGCCCACCGAGCCGCCGGAGCCGACCACCACCGCGACCGCCGGCGACTCCCACAGTCGCAGCACCTCGCCGCCCTCGTCCGCGCGCACGAGTAGCGCCTCGTCGAGTGCGAGGTTCTCCGCGGCAGTCGGCAGCGAATAATCGAGCAGCTTCATGGAGCGTTGACGGTTCAGAGAGTCGGCGTATCCCAACAGCAGTGTTGTACGCTTCTCCCGCGCCGCGAGGTGTTCGATGGCCGCTCCGCGACTGGCCCACAACGTGTTCTTCAAGCTCAAGGACGCTTCGCCCGCGA
Organism: Planctomycetia bacterium; assembly: GCA_005773755.1. Classification (GTDB taxonomy): domain Bacteria; phylum Planctomycetota; class Planctomycetia; order Gemmatales; family Gemmataceae; genus Gemmata. The sequence continues at coordinate 1,589 of SXHE01000404.1, read as the reverse complement.
AGGTGCAGGAGCTGGTGGAGGCGTGCAAGAAGTACCTGAACGTGCAACCGGGCATCGTGTTCTTCGCGGCGGGCGCGCTGTGCGCGGAACTGGACCGCCCGGTGAACGACCGCGACTGGCACGTCGGCCTGCACCTCGTGTTCATGGACAAGGCCGCGCACGACGCCTACCAAGACGACGCCACACACAACACGTTCATCGACGAGCAAAAGGGCAACTGGGCCGGCGTAAGGGTGTTCGATTCGCTGGTGTAAGCTGCATTCGTTAGCCGCAAGCCGCAGGCGAGCGCGAAGAGACTAACATGAACCGCATTCAGCCGCACGAGTTCGCGAAGTTCCTGCGCGCGTACCGCTTCATCGGCGGCGCGATTCGCGGGGTGAAGGTGCGGCATAAGGGGCGGGAAACGTCCGTCGAGTTCCGCCTGAGCGTGCGCGAGTCGATTACCGATCTGGGCACCGAAGCGCGGCGCGTGCGGTTGCGGATCGTGTTGGAGGGCGCGAGCGAGTACCGATTCCAGATGCGCCCGGACCAGCCGAAGGTGCGGATCACCGATGCCCGGCTGGGCTATCACAACGGCCTGTTCTACCTCACCTTCGACTCGGTGGGTTTGGGCGCGGGCGAAACGGCGCAGGTGTTCGACTTCCGCGCCAGCGAGGTCTTCGCCGCCGGCCGCGAACTGCTCTGGGAAGAAGTGAAGTCCGAGCGGGGGGCGTAAGCCCCCTGTGCCGGCCTGACGGCGCGCCGCTCATGGGCCCCGAGATGTGAGCTTGCAGTTCGGAAGCACCTTCACCGTCTCAGGGTATCCGTTGAGAATTTCCGGTACGATGATGGTGTTCAGTTTCTTGAGTGCCCCAAGCTCCTTCAATCCCGCGTCTGTCACTTTCGTGGCGGAAACATCGAGGTAGGTCAGTTCGGTAAGCGCGGCCAGTTCTCGAATACCCGCGTCGGTCACTTCCGTGTGAGTGAGTGTGAGGCTTTCGAGTCGGGTCAGACTTTTCAGTTCCCGAAGTCCTGCATCGGTTACAGTGCATTTTTCCAAATTGAGACGTGCTAGATTCGGCAGTTTGGTGAGTTCCTTGACGCCGGCGTCGGTGACCGCTGTGTACGACAAAGTGAGGTTGCTGAGTTGTCTCAGCGTCGCCAACTGTTTCATCCCGGCGTCTGTAACTTTCGTCCCGCTCAGCCCCAACGTGGTCAACGCGCGCAGTTCGGCGAGGTGCCCCAAACCGACGTCGGTAACGTGTCCAGAATCGAGGTCGAAGGCCGTCAGTTTGGTTAGCCTTTTGAGTTCCCTCACACCGTCGTCTGTCAAGCTTTTTCCGCCAAGTTTGAGGGAGGTGAGGTTTTCAAGGGTCGCCAATTCTTTGAGCACGGCATTCGTAACGGGTGCCGAACCCAACTCGAGCGCGCAAAGATTTTTCATCGCGGAGAGCGATTTGAATCCCTTCTCAGAGGCTATCCGAGAAGCCTCACTTTTTCGCAACTCTGTATTTGAGCGGCTCGTATCGTTTGTTCGGCGCGGAGCGGTTCAGGATCACTTGTATCGCCCGTAGGCGGATCATGCACTCGCTCGAGTCGGTGCGCCGCTC
>SXHE01000403.1 GCA_005773755.1 Planctomycetia bacterium | reverse complement strand
GCAAACTCGCGCTGCGGCTCGTGGGCTGGGGCGTGCTCACGCTGGTCGCGGCGGTCGGCGTCGACTGGTTCGGACGCGGGCTGCGTGCGCCGTCGGTCGCCGGGCGCGGCGGGTCCGTCGGCGCGTACCTGCGGTTCGGCCTCGAAGACGCGACGCAGCCGGAACTCGCCATCATCGTGTTCGCGCTCGCGCTGGCCGCGGGGCTGTGGCTGGCCGCGGATCGGCTGATGCTCGCCCTCTCGCGCGGCACCGGCGCGCTCGTGCGCGCGCTGTGGGACGCCGCCGTGTGGCTCAACGACCGCGTCGCGGACGTAATGGAAGCGGTGTTCGTGGGGCTTGGTCGCGCGCTCAAGGCTGTGGGGCGAGGTGGCGCGAAGGCGCTGGCCGCGGCGCGGCCCAAGCACGAAGCGAAGCCCGCGCCCGCGCAGCCGCTCGTGGTCACGCCCACAAAGCCGAAGCCCATCAAGATCACCGGGCCGATCTCGGTGTCGGTCGATACGCCCGCGCCGGTTGCGTCGCCGATTGCGCTCGAAGCCGCGAGCGGCTTCGTTGAAGAGGCGAAGCACGAGGACATCCCGATTCACGTCCACGCGGGGCCGAAACTCGCGCCCCTGCTGCGCGCGCCGGCGCTAGTCGAACAGCCGTCGAACGTCGATTACGAGTTGCCGCCGCTGTCGCTGCTGAACGACCCGGAGCCGTTCCCGGTCGCGGACCACGAACAGAAGCTGCGCGATGTCGCGGTGCTGTTGGAGAAGGCGTTCCTCGACTACGGCGTGAACGTGAAGGTGGTCGGCATCCACACGGGGCCGGTCATCACGCAGTACGAGATCGCGCTCGAAACCGGGCTGCGGCTGAACAAGGTCACGAACCTGGCCGACGACCTGGCGCTGAACCTGCGCGTCGCCAGCGTCCGCATCGTCGCCCCGCTGCCGGGCCGCAACACGGTCGGCATCGAGGTGCCCAACGAGATCCGCCAGACGGTGCAGCTCAAGGAACTGGTCGGCGCGCTCGCGGCCACACCGAAGGTGTCGAAATTCAAGCTGCCACTGTTCATCGGCAAGGACGTGGAGGGCCGCCCGCTGGCGTTCGACCTCGCCACGATGCCACACCTGCTCATCGCCGGCAGCACCGGCACCGGCAAGTCGGTGTGCCTGAACTCGATCATCGTCAGCCTGCTGTTGACGCGCCGGCCGGACGAGTGCCGCATGATCCTCATCGACCCCAAGAAGGTCGAACTGAGCGACTACGCGCAGATCCCGCACCTGATGACGCCCGTGGTCACAAAGGACGAAAAGGCCGCGGCGATTCTGGCCTGGGCGGTCGAGAAGATGGAGGAGCGGTACGAGTGGCTGCACCGCGCGCGGGTGCGGAACATCGTCTCGTACAACGAGCTGCCGTTCGAGGAGATCGCCCGCCGCGTGAACCCCGACACCGAGGACGAGTTGCGCGCGATCCCGCGCAAGATGCCGTACATCGTCATCGTGATCGACGAGGTCGGCGACCTGATGATGAAGATGAAGAAGGAGATCGAGGGGAACATCATCATGCTGGCGCAGAGGTCGCGCGCCGCCGGCATTCACCTGATCCTCGCGACCCAGAAGCCGACAGTCGACGTGATCACGGGCCTGATCAAGTCGAACCTGCCGGCCCGCATCTGCTGCCGGGTGACGAACCGCTCGGACAGCGCCGTGGTGCTGGACGAGAAGGGCGGCGAGCGGCTGCTGGGCAAGGGCGACATGCTGCTGCTGCAAACCGGGCAACTGACCCGCGCGCAGGGCGCGCTGGTGGAAGACTCCGAGATCGAGCGGGTGGTGAACGCCATCGCCACCGACACGCCGAACTACGACAGCGAGCTTCAGAACCTCAAGACCCGCGAGCAGCTCGAAGCCGGCGGCGGCGACATGGGCGAGAAACTGCGCGAGCGCGACCCGCAGTACGAGCAGGCGGTAGAAATCGTCATCCGCGAGCAGCGCGGCAGCACGTCGCTCCTTCAGCGTGCGCTTGGCATCGGCTACGGGAAGGCCTCGCGCTTGATCGACTACATGGCGGAAGACGGCATCGTCGGCGGGTTCAACGGCAGCAACGCGCGGCAGGTGCTCGTCAGCTTCGAGGAGTGGGACGCGCGGAAGAAGGCCGCCGCGGTGTGACTCGTACACTGACCGCACGCCCGCACCGGAGCGCACCGCGTGGAAGACGCTGTTGAACTGCAAGTCACCTGTCCGTCCGCCGGCCGCGGCCCGGTCACGACCGGCATCCCGTGGCCGCGCGGCAAGCTCTTCGATCTCCAAAAGCTCGTCCTGTGCGACGCCCACGGCACTGCGGTCGCGTTGCAATCGCGCGCCCTCGACCGCTGGCCCGACGGTTCCGGGCGCTGGGTGCTGCTCGACTGGATCGCCAAGGCCGGGGCCGCACCGTACTACGTCAGCGCGGGCGAACCCGCCGCGGTCGCCGGGCCGGTGGTGAAGGTGGCGGAACGCAATGGAGTGGTGATCGTCGATACCGGCGCGGCGCGGTTTCAACTGGGCGATTCCAGTGAATTGTTCAGCTTCAAATGGCTCTCGGGGCGTGAAGAATGTTCGTGTGGGTTGAGCATCGCGGAAGAGGGCGAAGCCGATCACGCCATACCGTCGTATCAACCAGCAAACAACCGAATCGAAGTAGAAAGTAGCGGCTCACAACGGTGTTGCGTGCGCGTGTTCGGCGAACTAACGAAGCTGGCATCGGTCATGCAACCGCTCGTGGTGATCGAGACCCGCTTTTACTTTTTCGCCGGTTCCTCCGCGGTCCGCATCGAGTTCACGCTTCGCAACCCCCGGCGCGCGACGCACCCGGGCGGGCTGTGGGACTTGGGCGACACCGGATCAGTCCACCTCCGTGATGTGTCTCTCAGCTTCTGCATGATGCACACAGAAGCAGAAGGAACGATTCGGTGTTCGCCGGAAGTCGGCACCCCAGCGGAGAAGTTCATCCCGCGGTTCGAACTGTATCAGGATTCGAGTGGTGGGGAGAACTGGCGCAGCAGCAACCACCTCAACCGGAAGCGCGAGGTGCCGACGCGCGTTCGCGGGTATCGCTTGCTCGCGAAGCCGCAAGCGGCTGAGGGGCTTCGCGCGACGCCGATTGTCACTCTGGCGAATGGTGCACACGCCGTTGGGGTCGCGGTGCCGCAGTTCTGGCAGAACTTCCCGATGGCGGTCGAAGCGACCAACGACGCGCTCACGCTGCGCCTGCTGCCGAAGCAGTTCGGCAACCTGCACGAGCTGCAAGGCGGGGAGCAGAAGACGTGGACGTTCGCGGTCGCGTTCGGCGCGGACGCCACCGCCGAGCAACTCGAATGGTTCCGCACGCCGGCTCGCGCGTTCGCTTCGCCGAAGTGGTATTGCGCGAGTGGTGCGCTGCCATACCTCACGCCGCGCGCCGACGACCCGAACGTGGATTACCTGAAACTGGTAGACGCCGCGATTGAAGGCACGGACACCTTCGACCACAAGCGCGAGAAGATCGACGAGTACGGCTGGCGGCACTTCGGCGACATTTACGGCGACCACGAGGCCGTATACCATGACGGCCCGGAGCCGATGGTGTCGCATTACAACAACCAGTACGACGCGGTCGCCGGGTTCGCGTACCAGTTCCTCCGCAGCGGCAATCTCGTGTGGCTGCGCCACATGCAGGAACTGGCGCAGCACGTCATCGACATCGACATCTATCACACAACGCAAGACAAGTCCGCGTACAACGGCGGGCTGTTCTGGCACACCTACCACTACGCCGCTGCGGACACCGGCACGCACCGCTCGTACCCGCGGTCGCTCCTTCAGATGAAGGGGATGCCGGGCCTCGACCCGAACAGCGAGAAGGCCAAGCGGTCGAAGCACATCTACGCCGCGGGCGGCGGGCCGGCGAACGAGCACAACTACACCACCGGACTGATGCTCCACTACTTCCTGACCGGAAGTGAGCAGGCGCGCGAAGCGGCGCTCGGCCTCGCGCGGTGGGTGATCGACCTCGACGACGGCAACAAGACGATCTTCCGCTGGCTGTCGCGCGCGAACACCGGCTACGCGAGCCAGAGTCGCGACGCGGGGTACCACGGCCCCGGCCGCGGGTCGGGCAACTCGCTCTCGGTGCTGCTCGACGGCCACCGACTCAGCGGCGACGCCGCGTTCCTCGCGAAAGCGGAACAGCTCGTGCGCCGCTGCATCCACCCCGCGGACAACGTGCCGAAGCGTAACCTGCTCGACGTGGAGAACCGCTGGTTCTACACGATCTTCCTACAAGCGCTGGGCAAGTACCTCGACCACAAGGCCGAGCGCGGGCAGCTCGACGCGACCTACGCCTACGCCCGCGCGAGCCTGCTGCACTACGCCCGCTGGATGGCCGACAACGAGGTGCCGACGCTGTCGCGGCCGGAGATTCTGGAGTACCCGAACGAGACGTGGGCGGCGCAGGACATGCGCAAGTGCGAGGTGTTCCAGTTCGCCACCAAGCACGCGGTTGGAAGCGAGCGCGACCGCTTCCGCGAGCGGGCCGACTTCTTCTTCCGCGACGCGGTCGCGCGCCTGACGGCTTCCCCAACGCGCACGCTCGCGCGGCCCGTGGTGCTGATGCTCTCCTACGGCTACGCGCACGCGCACTTCCAGGCGCACCCGAACGAGGCCGCGCCGCCCCCCGCGAGTGCGCCGAGCGACTTCGGCGCGCCGCAGGTGTTCGTGCCGCAGAAGGTGATCGCGAAGAAGCGGGCGAAACTGCTGGCCGCGGCTGGCGCGCTGGGCGGGGCCGCGGCGGTCGCGGCGCTGGTGGCGTGGCTGCTGCTGAAGTAGGCGATTCCCGCCCGCGTCAGGGTTTGGCGAGCGCGGTCGCGGCGGCGTTGGCGAGGAAGGCGCGGTCGTCGGCGCTCACCGCGTCGTACGGGAACGCGCCCAGGGGCGCGGGGCTTTCGCCCGAGAGCGCGCCGTACAGGTACGCGGCCGTGAGGAACGCGCCGGTCGCGGACTGGTGGTTGCCGTCGAACTCGAACAGCGGCAGTTCCGGGCGCGCGGCCAGCGCCGCGTCCCACGCGCGGTTCACCGCCGCGACGCGTGCTCCAGCTTCGGTCGCCATCTCGTGGTACACCTTCTCCTGCCGCGGGCCGTTGTCCGGCACGCCCTGTAGCCCCCACTCGCAGAAGAAGTGGACCGTCGCGCCGCGGCCCTTTGCCAGTTTCGCCAGCTCGATGCCCTCCGCGCGCGAGTACTCGTGCTTGCCGCTGACGCTGATCTTCTGCGCCTGGAGGACGACGAACTTCCACGGTCGCGACTCGATCTCCTCGCGGCACGCCGGGGTCCGCGCCGCGTCTTCGAGGAACGCGACGCTGACGACGTGCGAGTAGGTCGTCTTCTCCGGGTGCCGGAATCGGATCATGTCGGACACGAGTTTCGGCAGGTTGTGGCCCGACGTGTGACTGTTCCCGACGAACAGGATGCTCACGTCGGCG
>SXHE01000402.1 GCA_005773755.1 Planctomycetia bacterium | reverse complement strand
GTACGTTTTGCCGTTCAACAGCACTTCGATCTCGGGGCGGGCGGCTTGCAGCTTCAGCACGCCCGCTTCGGTCGCCTTCGTTTCGTTCAGGATCAGCCGGCGCAGGCTCTTGACCGCGGCCAGGTGGTCCAGCCCGGTGTCGGTGATGTCGTTGCGGAAGCTCAGGATGCGCACGTCCGTCGGGCGCGTGCTCAGGTCGAGCAGCGCGTCGTCGTCGATGCCTGTGCCGCCCTGGAACTCCAGCCCCGGCGAGCCGGGCACCGCGGTCGCGCCGCGCGTCGTGAACGTGCGGAAGGCGTCGCCGGCCGGCGCGCACCGGACCACCGACAGGTAGACCAGTCGCGGCATCTTCGCCAGTGCCTCCCACCCCTTCGCTGTCAGCCCCGCGGCGGCCGGTTGGTCGATCAGTGTCACGGCCTGGAGGCGCGCGAGGTCGGTCGCGAGCCGCTCGAACAGCGCGTCGGTCGGCTGCGGCACGAAGAACGCGGCATCGTCGAGCGCCTTGAACTTCTTCAGGTCGGTGAGCGTTGCGGCCGTCAGTTCGATCTGCGCGTCCAGGCGCACCAGCGTGTTCGCCAGCGGCATGTTCGCCAGTAGCGCCACCTGCCCCGCGTTCAACTCGATCTGCCAGTGCTTCATGCGCACCTGCGTGAGCGACTTGAGCGCCGAGACGTTCGGGATGAACACGTTGGACACGAACAGCGTGTTCACCGTCTTGCTGTCGCCGAAGTCCATCTCCGTGATGGTGATTTTCGCGGCCTGCGGCAGCGCGCCGTTCATGGCGACCTCGATCTCTTCCGGCCCGCCGTTGATGAGCAGTTTCAGTTTGCCGTACTTGATGAGGGCCTCGGCCGCGGCGCGGTCGTTCTCGTGACCGGGCAAGCCCACCACCACCGAGTCTTTCTTCTCGTCCTTTATGGGTGGCTTCGGCGGCGGCTTCGGCGGCTCTTTCTTCTCAACGGTCTCCGGCTTGGGCGAAGGGGACAGCGCGGCCACCAGACCCCAGATCGCCCCGACCAGAAGCAGCACGCCGGCAGCGGCGGCGGCGAACCACCACCCCTTCACGCGCTTCGGTTCCGGCTCGCGGCGCTTCGGCTGGCGGCGCGGTTCGTCGTCGTAATCGTCCTCGTCGTCGCGGTCGTCGCGCTTCTTGGGCTTCGCGTGCCGCCCGGATTTGGCGACCGGCGCGGGCGTCTCGGTTTCGGTCTCCATGTTGGCGAACGGGTTCGGCGCGAGCGGCGCTTCGTGTACCGGCGGCAGCGACACCACGACCACCGGCGCGGCCGGGGCCGGCGGCGGCGCGAGCAGCGCCTTCTCAATCGCGGCCAGTTCCGCGACCACGCGCCCGGCGCTCGGTAGCCGCGCCGCCGGGTCTTTCGCCAGCAACTGATTGATGAGCGCGGCCAGTTTGGGGTGCAGCCCCGGCGCGAGGTCGGCCACGGGCCGCGGCGTCTCGGTGATGATCGCGGCCATCACGTCGAAGCTGGTCTCGCCGCCGAACGGCTTCTGCCCGGTCGCCATCTGGTACAGCACCACGCCCAGGCTGAACAGGTCCGTGCGGTGGTCGATGGCGATGCCCCGCGCCTGTTCGGGACTCATGTACGCCGGCGTGCCCACCACCTTCCCAACAGACGTCAGCTCCTTGTCCTTGATCTCGAACTCGCGCGCCAGGCCGAAGTCGAGCACCTTCACGCGCCCGGTCTCGCTCTCCAGCCAGATGTTGCCGGGCTTGATGTCGCGGTGAACGAGGTGCTTGGCGTGCGCGGCGGCCAGCGCCGCGGCGATCTCGCGGCCGATGCGCACCAGTTGGAGCACCGGCGGTTGCGGGCGCAGCTTCAGCGCCGCGGCCAGCGTCTGCCCGCGCAGCACCGGCATGGCGATGTACGACACGCCCGCCGCTTCGCCGACGGCGTAAATGGCGATGATGTGGTCGTGCTCGACGGCGGCCTGGGCTTCGGCCTCGCGCTGGAACCGGGCTTTCGCGAGCGGGTCGACCGCGGCCATCGCCGGCAGCAGCACCTTCAGCGCGACCTGGCGCTTGAGCTTGATCTCGTCGGCGAGGTACACGACGGCCATGCCGCCGCGCCCGAGGATCGCGCGCACGCGGTACGGGCCGATGATGTCGTCGGAGGCCGGGTCGCGCGGCGGCGCGGGCGGCGGCCGGTTGGAGGAATGATCGCCGGCGGCCGTGTGGCTACCGGACGCGGTCTCGGCCGCTTCCGGGATCGCGTCGGGCACGGCCTCGGCCAGCGGCGTGTGTGGGTCCGACGGCGTAGGCGGGCGCGGCTCCATGCGACGAACTCCGGCAGCGAAAGAGAGATGCTACCGTTGTACCGTGTGCGCGGACGGCGTTCAAGCAACCGTCTTAGCACCGTCGGACCGCGAGCCGCGGATCACTTCACGTCTTCGATGATCTTGGGCGGCTCCTCGTCTTGCACCGGCGGGTAGTGCATCCGCACATGCCGCGCGAGCGTGACGCGCTCCTGGTCTTCGTCGTACAGCTCCAGTTGGTACTCGCGGTGGTGCGCCTCGGGCACCTTGCACCAGTAGACGTACGGGCTGAGTTCCGGGTATCCGCCCCCGCGTTCGTCGGGGCGTAACCGATGGCGGAAGCGCAGGCGGTCGCCGTGCGACTCGACCGCGACCACTTCCCACGCCGGCGAGCTACTGGTGCTGCGGAGCACGACCACGAACCACAGATTGAAGGGCGTGCCGGGCTTCACGCGCCTGCGCCAAATGACCTCCGGCGGGTAGCCACTTCGGAAGATTCCATCGGTGTAGGCGACGAGTTCTTCGTTGCTGTCTGCCGACATCACGAAGGCATTCGACATTCCCATCTGAGCGCCCTTGTACCTGACGCTGTGCATTACGGAGCGGTGCCCCTCTGCGACCCGCGGCGCGCCGGCCAGTTCGCGCTGGCCGCTGGTCGTGTAGATTTCGCCGAGGGGGATGGTGGTCGGTGCGCGGACCGGGCGCGGCGCTGGTGCGACGGCGACCGGTTCGCGCGCGG
>SXHE01000401.1 GCA_005773755.1 Planctomycetia bacterium | reverse complement strand
GTCCGCGCCCCTCCGGGCGCGGCCCGGTTCGTTTCGTTAAGGGTCGCCTTGATTCTGCCCCGCACCCCCGCTATTGGCCCGCACAACCGAGCGGACGACCCGCGCCGGCGGCACGGATGCCGTTGGTGACGGGATCGGCGAACAGGGGTCGCCTCGCAGTTCGGGGGAGGGGAAACATGGCGCACGGATCGCGTGGACGGTGGGTGCGAATCACGACCGCCGGCTTCGGGGTGTTGCTCTCGACCTCGCTGGTCGGGTGCCTGAACTGGGACAAGTCGAAGGACAAAGTCACGAAGGCGAACGGCAAGCTGCCCGCGCCGGGCCTGTACGGGACGCCGAAGTTGGACGCCAACGGCCAGTTGCCCGGCGGCAGCGGGGCGTACAAGGGGCCGGGTTCGAACCTGCCCGCGACCGCGTACCAGCCGGGCGGGGCCGGGGCGTTTCGCCCGGCCGGGAGCAACGGCATCAACACGAACACGGGCAACCCGATCCAGCCAGTCGACTACCGGCCCCAACCGGGCCTCGGCTCGCAGTTCGCCGCGCCCGGCCAACCGGGCGTCGTGAACACCGGTGGTCCCGGGATGTACTACTCCGGCGGCAACCCGCCGCCGCCGTCGCTGCCACTCGACGGCCCGTTCCCGCCCAGCCCGCCGTCGTATGGTGGCGGAACGACCTACGGCGCGCCGCCCGGTGGCGGGTACGGGGTGGACGTCGGCCCCGTTGCCCCGCCCATCAGCCCGCCGGGAGCGGGTGGGTATGGTAAGCCCTAGCGACTCGCGACGAACACCCCGGCTCACGCCGGGGTGTTCGTCTTTGATAGGCGCTTCACGAACCGGGCGGCGACGTAGCCGGCCTTGAAGCCGGCGTCGATGTTCACCACGCACACGCCGGCCGAACAGCTATTCAGCATCGTCAGCAGGGCCGCGAGGCCGCCGAACGCGGCCCCGTACCCGATGCTCGTCGGGCACGCGATCACCGGGCAGTCGACCAACCCGCCCACCACGCTCGGCAGCGCGCCGTCCATCCCCGCGACAACGATCACCACGTCGGCCGAAGCCAGCCGGTCGCGCTGGCGCAAGATGCGGTGTACCCCAGCCACCCCGACATCGACGATCAACTCGACGCCCGCGCCCATAACCCGCGCTGTGACGAGCGCTTCCTGCGCGACGGGTAGGTCGCTCGTGCCCGCCGTGACGACCACGACCTTGCCCGCGGGCGCGGGGCGCTCGTCTGTGGTGGGAAGCCAGAACGTGCGCGCGAGCCGATCTTGCTCTGCGAGCGGAAACGCGGTCGCGAGGTGCGCGGCCTGGTCCGCGCTGACGCGGGTGACGAAACAATCTTGTACCGCGTCCGAGAGCCGGCGAACGGCACCTTCGACCCATTCGGCCGTTTTACCCTCCGCGTACACGACTTCTGGGAACCCGCACCGCTGCCGGCGATCGAGGTCGAGCGTAGCGAAGCTCAGCTCGGCTACAGACGCCTGGCTCAGCCGCGCCGCCGCTGCGCTGACGCCGACCGCGCCACTTCGCACGCTTTCCAAGAGTACCCGAAGCTCGTCAGCGGTCATCTGTCCTCCTGCGAAGCCGCGCGCGGCTCCAGAAAACTTGAACAATTCGTGCCCGAATCCGAAGTGCCGTTAATTCTACCGGCCGCACGGTCGATACACCCGATACGCCCCGCGCTCCGCGCGGGAGTTTCGCACGTCCGGGGGCACGATCATGACGTTCGCCGCGGTTACGCTGCTGGGTATGGCGGTCGGTCAGCCACTCGGCGCGGACTACCACACGATGAACTCGCGCAGCATCCGGCTGCCCATCGAGTACAAGAAGGACCGCAAGACGATCCGCCACGTGCTCCTGTACGTCGCCCGCAACGGCGAGAACACCTGGGCGCAAGAAGGGTTCGTCACCCCGGACAAGGACGCCTTCGTGTACGCCGCGAAGGACGACGGCATCTACTGGTTCAAGATGGTGATCGAGGACGTGAAGGGGAACAAAGACCCCGCGGACGTGACCGTCGGCGCGCCGGACCTGAAAATGGTGATCGACACCACCGCGCCGCAGGTGCGGGTGACGAACGCCAAGCGCAGCGGCGACGAAGTCGTCGTCGAGTGGCTGGTCGAGGACAAGTTCCCGAACGACGCGGAGACGAAGGTGTACTTCCGCGCGACGGACAACCCGAAAGCGTACTGGCAAGAGGTGACGCTGCCGGCCAACTCGCGCACCGGGGTGAAGTTCCCGTGCGGCACGAGTGACGGCATCACGGTGAAAATCGCCGTGACGGACCTTGCCGGGAACCGCAACGAGGTCGCGAAGGACTTCCCCGCGGGCAACACCACGACCGCCCTCTCGCCACCCGGCGGTATCACGCCGCCGGTTGTGACGCCGCCCGCCGGTGGCGGCAACACGGGCGCGATCGTGCCGCCGCCGGAGTTCGGCCCCGGCCCCATCGCGCCGCCGGGCGGCCCGATCGCGCCGCCGGCGATGACGCCGGCGTACACGCCACCGGCCTATACGCCGCCCGCGCCGCCTTCAAAGGTGGACACCAACCCGAACACCGGCGGCGCGCAACCGCTGGGGACGTTCGACCCGAAGGTGCCGCCGCCGCCGGCCACCGGGCACGGTGCGACGCCCGTTGCCGGGTGGAGCGGGGCCGCGCCCGCGGCCGAACTGCCGCGCGCGCAGGTCGTCAACTACCCGCGCTGCGACCTCGGTTTCGACCTCGAACAGCGCGGCCCGTCGGGGATCAGCCGCGTCGATCTGTGGGTGACGCGCGACGAGGGGAAGTCATGGCGCAAGTGGAGCCAGCACGACGGCAAGGGAGGGTCCGTGCGCGTCACGCTCGACGTGCGCGAGAACGCGCAGCTCGAAGGCACCTACGGGTTCCGACTGGTCCCGGTCAGCGGGGCCGGATTGAGCGAGCGCGAGCCGGTGGCCGGCGACGCTCCAGACATGCGCATCGCGCTCGATGTGACCGCCCCGCAAATCGACCTGTTCCCGCCGGTTTCGGACCCGAACGCGCCGGACACGCTCGTGCTCCAGTGGAAGGCGACCGACCGCAACTTCGGGGAAGACCCGATCACGTTGGAGTGGAGCGAGGCGGCCACCGGGCCGTGGAAGCCGGTCGTGTCCGCGGCCAACGATCCGGTCATACAGGCGACGGCGATGAACGCGCCCGCGCTGAAGCGGCTCGCGAACACCGGACAGTACGCCTGGCGCATTCCCGCCGGCGTGCCGGCCCGTGTGTACCTAAAGGTGACGGCCCGCGACGCCGCCAACAACGTGAAAGAGATCGTCACCCGCGAGCCGATCCTGGTCGACCTGACCAAACCGCGGGCCAAAATCAGCGGGATCGTGCCGCCGGTTTCGCCACGACCATAAACTCTCGCGCCGGGGTTGAATGCCGCGCGTTCGTGCAAGACGCGAACACGCGGCATTCTGTGCTAACGGCACACGCTTTGCGCCCGGCGCGCATTTATGATCTAGATTCCAGTCGTGGATGATGTGCACGCTGGGCCCCGTGAGCCAGTCGCGTGATGGGCGAGAAGATTTCCGACACTTGGATCAGCACGCCAAAGAAGCTGCTCTCCGCGGCAACTCGGGAAGCGTGCTTGGTTCACATCTACCCGACCGGCCCGTCGATGGGCTGCCGGTATCCGCTCATCGATCAGCCGCTGGTGATCGGGCGCGGAGACGACGCCGACATTCGTGCAGTCGATCACTCGGTTTCCCGCAAGCACGTCCTGATCGAGCCGTCTTCTCAGGGGTACTACGTCACCGATCAGCAGAGCACGAACGGCACATTCGTCAACGACAAACAGCTGGACGACGCGCGCCTGCTCAAAGACGGCGACTACTTGCGCGTCGGCAACTGCCTCTACCGGTTCCTGGCGGGCGGGAACATCGAAGCCGAGTACCACGAAGAGATTTACCGGCTCACGATCCTCGACGGGCTGACACAGATTCACAACGCCCGCTACCTGAACGAGTTCCTCGAGCGCGAGGTGATCCGGTCTCAGCGGCACGATCGCCCGCTGTCGCTTCTGGCGCTGGACATCGACAAGTTTAAGGCGCTAAACGACTCGCTCGGCCACCTGTGCGGCGACTTCGTGCTGCGCGAGTTGGCGAACGTGGTGCGCAAGGCCGTGCGTCAGGAAGACCTGTTCGCCCGCTGCGGCGGCGAAGAGTTCGTGATCGTTCTGGTGGAAATGACGCTCGAAGGCGCGGTGCTCGTGGCCGAGCGGCTGCGCGAATCGGTGGCGAACCATCAGTTCCTGTTTGAATCGACGCCGGTGAAATTGACGATCAGCATCGGGGCCTCGAACACGATGGGCGACGCGACGGTCACTCCGACCACGCTCCGTAAGGCTGCCGACGAGAAGCTCTACGAAGCGAAGCGCACCGGCCGCAACCGCGTGTGCAGTTAGCGGCCGGGCGCACCCTACCCGTCACTTACCCGCGAGCGCCCCCATCGCTTCACGAGCGAGCTTATCGCACTCGCCCTTGAACTCTGCCGCGTCCGGCGACTCGGCGAACGTCCCCAGGCCGGTCTTTTCGGCCAACAGGAGCGCGAGCAACATCCCCAGCGGGCCGCCGGCGGCGGAACCCGCGTCTCCGGTCCCGCCGCTGACGAACACGCGCTCGGGCACCAGCGGCTGCGCGCTGTTCGCGAGCCGGTCGGCCAGCAGCGCCGCGGCGTACAGCCGCGGATCGCCGTAGGCGGCGACCTTGCGCATCACGACCGCCGCTTCGGAGAGGCCGATCTGGAGCGCCTTCTGCCCCTCACCGCGCCCGGCCAGCACGCGCTCCTTCGCCTGGGCTTCGGCCGTGAGTACCGTTTGCTCGGCCTGGCGTTTCGACCGCGCCAGTTCCGCTTCGGCGACGACGACCGTTTGCTCGGACTGCTTGCGGGCGCGGGCCAGCTCCGCTTCCCCGCGGCTCTCGGCGATCTGGACGTCGGCCCGCGCGTTCGTCAGTTGCACCTGCACGGCGGCCTGGGCCTGGGCCTCGTTCAGCGTCCGCAGCTTTTCCGCCGCGGTCCGCTGGCGCTCGTACGTTTCCAGTTGCTCGATGGACAACTGCCGCAGCCGCAACTGTTCGAGCAGCGTCTCGATCTTGTTGTCCTTTTCCGCGGCCACCGGCTTGCCGATGAGCACGTCCACACACTCGATGTCGAACTCACGGAACCGGTTGCGCAGTTCGACTCGCGCCTCGTTCTGAATCTGGTCCCGCTCGTGCAGCAGTTGCAGCATCGTCTTCTTGTGGGCGACGTCGCGGAAGAACGCGCTGAGCATCGGGTCGATGGTCTGCGTGATGAGCTTCTTCACGTCCCCGAACCGCTGGATCACACTCGGCGCGCGCTGGTAGTCGATGTGAACCACCACCGACAGCGGGAGCAGCGGTTCGTAGGCGTCGCGGGTGACGAGGTCGATGGACCGCAGCGCCTCGTCAAACTTGTGCGACTCCGTTTTGCCGGTGATCCAGTGCAGCACGAAGTTGGTCGTGGGCACGAGAATCACCTGCCCGGCGTACACGTTGAACGGGTACTTGCCCGGCCCCAGCGGGCGCTCCCACACGCCGCGCTCGCCCTCCTGCACGCGCTCACCGTGCCGGAACCCGGTACCGC
>SXHE01000400.1 GCA_005773755.1 Planctomycetia bacterium | reverse complement strand
TGTGTCAGGCGTTCGCCGCCGCGAGCGCGCGCGACGCGATGGCCCCGCTGGAGCGCGCCGGGTTCCGGCACACGACGCAGTTGGTGTTCTTGCGGCGCGCGTTGGTCTTCGAGACGATTCCCCCGAAGCCGGATCAGCCGTTCGCGTACTGGCCCGAACGCCCACCGCACAGCGACGAGTTTCGGCGCGTTCTTCTCGCCACGCACGAAGGCTCACTCGACTGCCCGGAGCTGAACGCGAACCGCACCTCCGACGAACTGCTTGCCGCATTCGGCGAAGCGCCGTCGCTCGGCGGATGGAACCTGGTTCGCGAGAACGGCGAGCTGGTTGGCGTGACGATAGCCGCGACCGACAGCGAATCGAACACGGCCGAAGTGACGTACATCGGCATCCTCCCGGCGTTCCGCGGTCGCGGCATTGGCTCGCGCCTGTTGAAGCAGGATTTATGGGCGTTCTACCACGCGTCCGTTCGGGAACTCACGCTGTCCGTCGATGCCCGCAACGCCCCCGCGATGAAGATGTACGCGCGGCACGGGTTCGTCGAGTACGACCGGCGCGAGGTGTGGCTGGCGTCGTGGCTCTCTTGAGAGAACTTCATCCCATTTTCGCTCAAGCCGGGTGGAGTTCGCGCGACATTGGCGCGCGCGCCCGGCCGCGCCAAGATGCGCCTTCTGGCGCGATTGATGCGCGCATGCCCGGCGCGCGTGACTCTGACGGCCGCGCCACGCACCTTTCCCAGATACCGCCCACAACCGACCTTCCGGCGCGGAGGCAGTGGCCGTTCGTGGCGGATATTGAACCATCACCGCACAGCACCACGGTCGGAGTTCGTTCGTGCCACCCCGACTCGCCACACGCGCGCCTCACCCGCAAGCGGCTTCGCAAGAAGCACCGCCCCCCGCGCCGGCCCCTTCCGCGCGCCGGCCCGCCGCGCAGTCGCTCGCGGACGCGGTCGCCGCACGCGTCGGCACGGGCCGCTTCAACCTGTGGTTTCTCGGCCACGCCAAGTTCGTTCCGCTCGGCTCGCACGTGGTCGTCGCGGCCCGCAACCAGCACACGCAAGAATGGCTCGAACACACCTTCGGCGCGGCCGTGAAAGAGGCCGTCGCGGAGGTGTGTGGCACCGGCGTCGGCCTAAAATGGGTCGTGGACCCCGAAGAGGGGCCGAGCGAAGCGCCTGTGGTCGCGCTCGCAAAGCCGCACGCGGCAGCGCCGCTCCAGCGCGACCTGTTCGGCGATCCGGTCGCGCCGTCCAAGCCGAAGGTGCAGCGCCCGAACCCGGACGAGGTTGCGCTGGCGAAGCCGGTCGCGTCGCTGCGCACCGGGCGGCGGTGGAAGGCGCTCGCGGACTTCGTCGCGGGACCGTGCAACCGCGTCGCACACGCTTCCGCGCTGAGTGTGGTCGAAGAGCCGGGCCAGGGCGGGAACCCGCTCGTTATTCACGGGCCGACCGGCACCGGCAAGACGCACCTGCTCGAAGGCATCTTCGCCGGGCTGAAGCGGCAGAGCGACCAGCGCCCAGTGTACACCACCGCCGAAGAGTTCACGACGCGGTTCGTGCAGGCGTCGCGCCTGGGGAAGATGTCCGCGTTCCGGCGGCAGTTCCGCGAGTGCTCCACGCTGCTGCTCGACGATCTGCACTTCCTCGCCACCAAGAAGGCGACTCAGGAAGAGTTCCTCCACACGTTCGACGCGCTCGTGTCCGACGGCCGGCAGGTCGTCGTGTCAACCGACTGCCACCCGCGCCTGGCCGACGAACTGATGCCCGAACTAGTTGATCGCTTGCTCGGCGGCGCGGTGTGGAGCCTTCAACCGCCGGACCCGGAAACGCGGCTCGAAATCCTGCGCAAGAAATCGACGGGTGTTTCACCGTCGATCCCGGACAACGTGCTGAAGTCGCTGGCATCGAGCCTTCGCGGAAACGTGCGCGAACTCGAAGGCGCGGTGAACAGCGTTCGCCACTACGCGAAGGTAACGGGTCGCCCCGCGGACATGCAGACCGCACGCGAAGCGCTGGGCGACCTGCTCCGGCACGCGGTTCGCGTGGTGAGCGTCGCCGACGTGGACGCGGCCGTGTGCGCGATCCTGCGGTTGGCGAGCGGCACGCTGCAATCGAAGTCGCGGGCGTGGACCGTGACGCACCCGCGCATGATCGCGATCTACCTCTGCCGCAAGCACACGGCCGCGACCTACGGCGAGATCAGCAAGCACTTCGGCGCGAAGACGCACAGCACAGCGGTCGCAGCAGAGAAGAAGGTGCGGGGCCTGATCGAGAAGGGCACGAGCGTGGCGATCGGCGACCGCGACTGGCCGGTAAAAGAACTGCTCGACCGCGTCGAACGCGAGCTGCAGCGATAATGTTCGCGGCCCTCTGACTCTCACTTCTTCCCCGCGCGCTCGATTGCCCGCTTTGCCTCCTGCGTGTGGAAGGCATCGGCGTGGCCGCTGGCGAGTTCCTTCAGCAGCGCGCGGGCGTCGGCGGTGTCGAGCGCTTCGAGCAGCTCTACCGCCCGCGCGTCGGCGCGCGTGTCGAACGCGTCGCCCTTCTTCGCCGGCGTCAGCTTCATGCGCAGCAGTTTGACGGCGGCGTCCGGTTCGCGCGCGAGGCGGGCCATCGCGAGGTACGCGGCGTCGGCCTTGCCGGTCGCGAGCGCCTTCCACAGCTTCGCGGCGTCGGTCTCCTTCTTGAGCGCGTCCGGCAGCGGGACGTGCGCGAGCCGCATATCCCACACCAGAACCGTGTGATCCCCGCCCGCGGTCAGCAGCTTCGTGCCGTCCGGCGTGAACCCAAGGAAGTGCGTGCCGCCACGGTGTCCGATCAGCGTGCGGCGTTCGTTATGGGTATCCCCCTCGTAGACGACGACCCGGTAAGGATCGAGGTACGACCGCGCCCACATCCGGGCGGTCTCGTGCAGAGCCTCGCGCGGTTCCAGTTTGTCCGCGTCCTTGGGCAGCGGAACCTCCAACCCGGTTTGCAGGTCGCGCGCGAGCAGCTTGTCTTTGGTGTAGTAGACGACCGCGGTGCCGTCGGGCGAGAACAGCGGCGGGCTGTCTTCGGTCGCGCCGGTGAAGGCCCGTAGTTCCTTGCCGCTGGCGATGTCCCACAGGCGAATCGTGTGATCCACGGCCCACGTCAGCAGGCGCTTGCCGTCGGGCGAGAGTCGGGCGTGTAGAACCTTCGCGCGGTGGCCCGGCGCGTCGTTGATCGCGCGCAGCGTCTTGGCGTCCCAGAGGCGCACGAGACCGAACATGTCGGCGGTGGCGATGGTGCGCCCGTCGGCCGACACCGCGACCGCGGTGATGTCGCTGGCGTACCCGCCGAGGCGACCACGTTCCTTGCCCGTCGCCAGGTCGAGGGCAATCGCTGTGTTGTCGTGCGCGACGATCAGTTCGCGCCCGGACGGGGTGAACGCGAACCCGCCCATATCCCGCGGGTAGTCGCCGTCGCGTTGGGCCGCAGTGTACGGCCAGCGGCTCAACGCGCGGGGTTTCCCGGTCGCGAGGTCGTGCAGGTCGAAGCCCCAGTCGTCTTCCTCGTGCCTGAGTACGACGAGGCCGCGCGCGTCCGGCGTGAGCATCAGGCGATTCGGCGCGGGCGCGCGCACCGGCTTCGTCGGCTTGCCCGTTGCGACGTTCCATGTGGTCGCGGTCATCTCCGGGGCGTCCGCGTTCGCGAGCGCGCGGAAGGTGACGACCGCGTTCCCGTCGGCCGAAATGCGGACGTGGTCCGCGCCTTCCGCGCCGAGATCGAGAACCCGCACCCGGTTCAACTGCGCGGCGCTGTTCGCCGTCATTAGATCGAACACATGAACCGCGTGCTTGTCGCCGCCCGCACTCTTCCAGAGCGCGCCGACGCGCGTGCCGTTGGCGCTCAACTGGAACGCGGTGTACTCCGGCCCCCTTTCCGGTCGCGTGACGCTCAGCCACGTCCCCAACTTGGACGACAGCGTGACCGGGATCACCGGCGGCCCTTCGACCTTCGGGTCGGTGAACGCCCACGCACGGAAGTCGTCCGGGTACAGCTTGCCGACGCCGTCCTTCGGCCCCGGGTCGGCGCGCGTGGCGACCGCGAACGCGCGCCCCTCGTTCCACACAAACGCCTTGAACAGTTCGCTATTCACTTGTTGATCACGCAACGGTCGACCGGTGCTCGCGTCCCAGACCGTCAGGACGTGCAACCCGAGGTCGGTGTATCGCGCGGTCGCGAACTGCTTGCCGTCGGGCGATAGGGCGATGTGGTAGACTCCGCCGCCGGCGCGGAAGCGGTCGTCGCCGAGGCGCGCGAGCGCGCCCGGCGGCAGGTCGGCCGCACGCGCGACCGAACCGAAGCACAGCAACACCAACACACACGCGACACGCGCCATCGGTTGTTCCTCACGAGCGCGCAATGGTAGCCGAGCGGCGAACCCGTTGCCATCCGAACGTGCCGCGGGTAAGTCTGTTGGTGATGCCGGACGGGTGACTTGGGTTTAGCTCGTCGCTTTGCGACAGGGCGATGTTGCGTCGCCCGAGCGCATGCTTTTCAGTGCGCCGCGGGGAAGGCTGTTCCAGCACCGCTATCGAGCCTGCTCGATATCGAGGAGCATCGGTCTGGAACAACCTCGCGGATCG
>SXHE01000399.1 GCA_005773755.1 Planctomycetia bacterium | reverse complement strand
GAGCGCGACGGCGACCGCGTGTACGCCGTGATCCGAGGCGTCGGCGTCGCATCGGCTGACGAAGAGGCGCTCCGCCGCGCGGCGCGGGACGCGGGCACCGACGAACCCGCGACGCCCTTCGACGCGGCCCCCGATGTCGGGAACACCGGGTTCGTGTCCGGCGCGGTGTCGCTACTCAAGGCCTGTCTCGCGCTGTATCAGGAGATGTTGCCCGGCGACGCCCCGCACTACTGGCTGCACAACCGTGCGGACGGCCCGCGCCGCGCGACCGTGAGCGCGCACGGCGCGGACGGCTCGCACTTCGCGTTCGTGCTGGAAGAACCCGCGACGCGGCCGCGCGCCGTCGAACTCGCTCAACCGCTGGGCGCGCGAACCGAGGCCGCGTTCGTGCTAGACGGCAACCGCGTGCCCGAACTGCTCGCGCGGGTCAAGGAACTGTACTCGCTCGCGGCCGGGTTCCGCGGGCGCAACGTCGAGGCGCTGGCGCGGGCGTGGTTCCGCGCCACACCACCGGACACGGCCCGCAAGCTCGCGGTGTCGTGCGTTGCGCGCTCGGCGGACGAGCTGCTGGAACAACTGGCGTTCGTGGCGGAGTCGCTCCGCGCCGCGCCTGAAGCTCCGTTCGCCGCCAGTGCGAAGCCGGCCCTGCGGGACCGGGTGTTCTTCGCCCCGACGCCGCTCGGCCCGCGGGCGAAGGTCGCGTTCGTGTTCCCCGGTTCCGGCAACCAGTTCGACGGCATGGGCCGCGACCTGTCCGCGCTCTGGCCCGAAGTGCTGCGCCGGCAGCACACCGAAAGCGCGCGGCTGCGCGACCAGTTCGCTCCTCAGTTCTTCTGGTCGAACCGCACCGCGGACGCCACCGCCCGCGACCTGATGTTCGGGCAGGTGACGACCGGCGCGCTCGTGAGTGACATCGCGACGTTGCTCGGCGTGCGGTGCGACGCGATGGTCGGCCTGAGTCTGGGCGAATCGGCCGGGCTGTTCGGTGTGCGGGTGTGGACGTCGCGCGACGAGATGTACGCCCGCATGGAGCGCTCGACGCTGTTCGCGTCGGACCTCGCCCCGCCGTACAACGCGGCCCGCGCGTTCTACGGCGAAGCGGTGGATTGGGTCAGCGGGATCGTGGCCGCGCTGCCGGACGACATCGCTGCCGCGCTGCGGCCGGGGCTGCTCGCGCACCTGCTCATCGTGAACACGCCGACCGAGTGCGTCATCGGCGGACGCCGCGCGGACGTGCTTCAACTGGCCGCGGCTGTCAACAAACCCGTTCACCTGCTCGAAGGCGTGACGCTCGCGCACTGCGAGGCCGGCAAGCCGGTGGAGGGGCCGTACCACGAACTGCACACGCTGCCCGTGTCGCCGCCCGCTGGTGTCACGATCTACAGCGGCGCGTGGGGGAAGAGCTACAAGCCCACGGAGAAGGTGTGCGCCGACTCCATCACGGCCGGGCTGGTCGGGTCGATTGACGTGCCGCGCGTGATCGAAGCGGCCTATCGCGACGGCGTGCGCGCGTTCGTGGAAGTCGGGCCGGGGAACTCGTGCTCGCGCATGATCGGCGCGATTCTGGGCGACCGCCCGCACCTGGCCCGCGCCGCGCACGCGGCGAAGCAGGACGCGGGTTCGCAAGTGCTGCGGCTGGTCGCGCACCTCGCGGCCGAGCGGCTGCCGGTCGATCTCGCGGCCCTGTACGGCGGCGAATCGCGCTGCGTGGCGCACCGCGAACCGGACGCGGTGAAGCGGAACGAGGTCGCGATCCCCGTGGGGATGAAGCCCGTCGTGCGCGAAGCGCCGCCGGTCGAGCCTGTTGTGTCGCCTCGGGGGGCTGACGCCCCCTGCTCGCCGGCCGCCATCGAGACCGTCGCGCCGCACGTCGTCGTTAGTGCCACCGGGTTGTCACACTCGGTCGCGGTCGCGCCGCTGATCGAGGCCGCGGCGAACGTGCAGGTGCTGAACATGCAGGCGCAGGAGACGTTCCTGCGCGTCAACGGCAAGATCATGGACGCCGCCGCCGGCGTGCTCCGGTTCCAGACGGCGCTGCTGGAAGCGTGGACGAACGCCGAGCCGCTCGCGGCTTCGCGAGTCGCGCCCATTGCGAAGCCGCGAGCGGCTTCGGTTCCGCGCGCTCTCACCTACGAGCAGTGTTGCGCGTTCGCCGCGGGGAAGGTGGCCGACGCGCTGGGGCCGATGTTCGCCGAGGTGGACACGTTCCCCACGCGCGTGCGCCTGCCGGACGGCCCGCTTCAACTTGTGGACCGCATCACGCTCATCGAGGGCGAGCCGAAGTCGATGACGACGGGGCGCGTCGTGACCGAGCACACGGTTCACGCGGATCGCTGGTACTTGCAGGTGAACCGCATTCCAACGGCGGTGTGTGTTGAGGCCGGGCAAGCGGACCTGTTCCTGTCCGGCTACCTGGGCATTGACTTCAAGACCCGCGGCCTCGCGGTGTACCGATTGCTCGACGCGGTCGTTTCCTTTCACCGCGGACTGCCGCGCGTCGGCGAGACCATCGTCTACGACATCCACATCGACAAGTTCGTGCATATGGCCGGCGCGTGGCTGTTCCACTTCTGGTTCGACGGCACGGTGAACGGCGAACCGCTCATCACGATGCGCAGCGGCGTGGCCGGGTTCTTCACGGAAGCGGCGCTCGCGGCCGGTCAGGGCATCGTACAGACCACGCTCGACAAGCAGCGACTGCCCGGCAAGATGCCCGCGGACTGGCGCGACCTGGTGCCGCAAGCGGTCTGCGCGCTGACCGCGAAGCAGGTGGACGCGCTCCGTGCCGGCGACCTCGTTACAGCGTTCGGGCTGAACTTCGCGCGGGCGAGCGTGCGCAAGCCGGCGACCATCCCCGGCGGGATGCTGCGACTGGTGGATCGGGTTCCGCTCATCGACCCCAACGGCGGGCGGTTCGGCACCGGGTTCGTTCGCGCCGAGTTCGACATTCACCCCGACGACTGGTTCCTGACGTGCCACTTCGTCGACGATCAGGTGATGCCCGGCACGCTCATGTACGAGTGCTGCCTGCACACGCTGCGCGTGCTGCTCATGCGCATGGGCTGGGTGGGCGAAGCGGACGAGGTCGTTCACGAGCCGGTGCCGGGCGTGAACAGCCGGCTCAAGTGTCGCGGGCAGGTGGTCGCGACGACGACGACCGTGACCTACGAGGTGACGGTGAAGGAACTGGGCTACGGCCCGGCCCCGTTCTGCATCGCCGACGCGCTGATGTACGCCGACGGCAAGCCCATCGTCGAGATCACCAACATGAGCCTGCGCATGAGCGGGCTGACGCGCGAGAGGCTGGAAGCAACTTGGCTGAGCGGGGGGCGGCAGCCCCCTTTGCGTGACGAATCACACGCTCCCAGCTCGGAAGCGCAGGGGGCTGATGCCCCCCGCTCGCCCGTGCTGTACGATTCCGCCAAGATCATGGCGTACTCGAACGGCAAGCCGTCCGAAGCCTTCGGCGCGCCGTACACGGTATTCGATAGCGGGCGCGTGATCGCGCGGCTGCCGGGGCCGCCGTACCAATTCCTCGATTGCGTCACCGCCGTGACCGGCGAGCCGTTCGTGCTGAAGGCCGGGGCCGCGTGTACCGCCGATTACGCGGTGCCGCCGGATGCGTGGTACTTCGGCGCGAACCGGTGCGAGAACATGCCGTTCTCCGTCCTGTTGGAGATAGCCCTTCAGCCGTGCGGCTGGCTGGCCGCGTACTGCGGGTCGGCGCTCACCAGCGCGGAGGACCTGAGCTTCCGCAACCTCGGCGGCAAGGGCACGCAGTTCCGCGCGGTCACGCCGGACAGCGGCACGCTCTCGACCACGGTGAAGATGACCAGCGTGTCGAACTCCGCGGGGATGATTATCCAGCACTACGACATGCTGGTGAAGGACGCGCGCGGCGACGTGTACAAGGGGACGACGTACTTCGGGTTCTTCACGAAGCCGGCGCTGGCGAACCAGATCGGCATTCGCGAGGCGAAGGTGCCGTGGCCGACCGACGCGGAAGTGGCCCGCGCGCGGAGCGATACGTTGCCGCACGACGCGCCGTTCCCCGCGCCGATGCTTCGGATGGTGGATCGCGTCACCGCCTACGTTTCCGACGGCGGCGCGAAGGGACTGGGCCTCGTCGTCGGCAGCATCGATGTGGACCCGGAGTTCTGGTTCTTCAAGGCCCACTTCTACCAAGACCCGGTGTGGCCCGGTTCGCTCGGCCTGGAGTCGTTCTTGCAACTGCTGAAGTACGCGGCGTGGCGGCGCTGGGGCGAACCGGCGAAACCGTGGCACACGGTGGCCCGGAACGAGCTACACTCGTGGGTGTACCGCGGGCAGGTGCTGCCGAAAGACCGCGAGGTGATCGTGGTGCTGGAGGTGACGGCCGCCGACGACGCGACCCGGCGGCTGAAAGCCAACGGGTTCCTCACGGTGGACGGCCGCGTCATCTACCAGATGACCGACTTCTCCCTAGAGTAGCGCTTGCGACTCGCCGCTCGCCCCAATCGTTCCGGGCACGATGCACCGCCACGGAGTGGCGGACCACTTATGAAATACAACCGCGTTCACCTCGAAGCGATCGGCTACGAGCTTCCGCCGGTGGTAGTCTCCACGGCGGAACTGGAGTCGCGGCTCGCGCCCATCTATCAGGCTCTGAAGATGGCCCCGGGGCAACTGGAACTGCTCACGGGCATCACCGAGCGCCGCTGGTGGGAGCCGAACTACCCGATCTCGCTGGGGGCCGCCGCCGCCGCGAAGAAGGCGCTCGCCGCGGCCGACATCTCTGCCGACGAGATCGACGTACTCATCTATGCCGGCGTGTGCCGCGAGCAGTTCGAGCCGGCCACCGCGTGCGCCGTCGCCAACGAGTTGAAGCTCAACCCGGACGCCAGCATCTTCGACCTGTCGAACGCCTGCCTCGGCGTGCTCAACGGGATCGTCGAGATCGCGAACAAGATCGAGCTGGGGCAAGCGAAGGCCGGGCTGGTGGTGTCCGCGGAGACGGCCCGCGAGATCAACGAGAACATGATCGACCAGATGGTGCGGACCAAGTCGGTCGAGCTGTTCCGAGAGAGCGTGGCGACGCTGACCGGCGGGTCCGGCGCGGTCGCGGTGCTGGTCGTGAGCGAGGAGCTGTCGCGCGAGAAGCGGCGGAAGTTGCTCGGCGGTGTGACCCAGAACGCCCCGCAACACAACTCGCTGTGCCGCTGGGGGCTTCAGTCCGTGTTGCCGGCCGCGGCGGGGCGCGTGTTCGGCTCGGGCGCGGCGGCCCTCGTGCAGCGCGGGGTCGAGGGCGCGGGCGCGCTGGTCCACAAGAGCGTCGAACTCGGCATGCGCCACGTGATGGTCCCGTTCATGGAGACGCACGCCGGCGAGGTGCTCAAGTACGGCGTCGAACTGGGCAAGCGCACGTGGCAGAGCTTCCTCACCAAGTTCGGCTGGCGCGGCGACCAGTTCGACAAGCTGATCTGCCATCAGGTCGGCGCGGGCCACCGCGAGGCGGTACTCAGGGCCATCGGCGTGCCGCCGGAGAAGGACTTCAGCACGTTCGAGTACCTGGGCAACATCGGCACCGTGTCGCTGCCGATCACCGCGGCCATCGCGGAGGAGCGCGAGTTCCTCAAGGCCGGCGACCGCGTCGGCTTCCTCGGCATCGGCAGCGGCCTGAACTGCCTCATGCTCGGCCTGGAGTGGTAACACGATCTCCATGAGCAACACCCCCGATTCGCCCCCGCCGCTGCGCACCAACCGCTTGCCGTCCGACGAAGACGCCCCACCGTTTCCCAACCCGGCTCCGGACCTGTACCCGTTCAAGCCGCGGATCGCGGTGCGGCGCGGGCTGCGCATGAGTCACCTCGACGAGGGCCGCGGCGAGACGGTGGTGATGCTGCACGGCAACCCGACGTGGAGCTTCTACTACCGCAACCTGGTGCTGTCGCTGCGCGAGTCGTACCGGTGCATCGTCCCCGATCACATCGGCTGCGGCCTCTCAGACAAGCCGCCGCTGGGCCAGTACGACTACTCGCTAAAGAGCCGCATCGACGACCTGGAATGGCTGCTCGAAGAACGCGGGCTGACCAAAGACCTGACGCTGGTGCTGCACGACTGGGGCGGCATGATCGGAATGGGGTTCGCCGCGCGGCACCCGGACCGCGTGAAGCGGATCGTCGCGAGCAACACCGGCGCGTTCCCGCTACCCGCATCGAAGAAACTGCCGCGGTCGCTGTGGTGGGGCCGCAACACGGCCCTCGGCGCGTGGTTCATCACGAAGCACAACTGGTTCTGCAAGAAGGCGGCGAAGTGGTGCGCGACGCGCAAGCCGCTGCCGCCCGACGTGCGGGCCGCGTACCTCGCCCCCTACGACACACCGGCGCACCGGGTCGCGGTGCTCAAGTTCGTGCAGACGATTCCGCTGAAGCCGGCCGACGAGGGCTACGACATCGTGAGTGACACCGCGGCGTCACTCGCCAAGTTCCGCGCCACGCCGACGCTGCTCTTGTGGGGGATGAAGGACTTCGTGTTCGACCGGCACTTCTTCGAGGAGTGGAAGCGGCACTTCCCGCACGCGGAGGCCCACACCTGGCCCGACTGCGGACACTACCTCTTGGAAGACGCCGGCGAACTCGCCATCATGCGCGTGTGGGAGTTCCTGCAACGGTATCCCATCAACCCTGAGTAGTCTCTTCCTTAGCCGCGAG
>SXHE01000398.1 GCA_005773755.1 Planctomycetia bacterium | reverse complement strand
TTGGTTCCCATGATCGTCACCATCGACGGCCCCTCCGGTGTCGGCAAGAGCACGGTTACGAAGGCTCTCGCGGCCCGGCTGGGCTTCGAGTGCCTCGACACCGGGGCCACCTACCGCGCCGTCGCGCTCGCGATGCTGCGCCGCGGCATCGCCCTCCACGATCACCTCGCTATTGAAACCGCGCTGACCAGCGTTCGCCTCGAAATGCCGCCGGGCCGCGTCCTCCTCGACGGCACCGACGTGAGCGCCGACATTCGCGCGCCGCACGTCTCGCAGGGCGCGAGCAAGGTCGCGGTGGTCGCGGCCGTGCGCCGGTTCCTGGTGGGCGTGCAGCGCGCCGCCGCGACCGGGCGGAACATGGTGTGTGAGGGGCGGGACCAGGGCACGGTCGTGTTCCCCGATGCCGCGTGCAAGTTCTTCCTCGTGGCCGACGCCCGCGTTCGCGCCGAGCGCCGGGCCGCCGAACTCGCCGCGAAGGGCAGGGTGGTGAGCGTTGAGGATGTGCTGGCCGATCAGGAAGAGCGCGACCGCCGCGACGCGGAGCGCGACCTCGCCCCGATGAAGCCCGCGGCGGACGCCGTCATCGTCGATACAACGTACCTCACCACCGACCAAGTCATCGCGACCCTGGAACAAGCAGTCCGCTCATGTCCGACCGACCGAACCTAGCCGGCCGCCTCTGGTACGATTGCGTCTTCTGGTCGTCGTTCACGTTCTTCACCTTCGGGTTCAGCATCCGCCGCAGCGGGTGGAAGAACATGCCGCGCAAGGGGCCGGTGCTGGTGCTCGCCAACCATCAGTCCATGTTCGACCCGGTGATGGTCGGTCTCTCGTCGCGCCGCTACCTGTCCTTCCTCGCGCGCAAGAACCTCTTCGATCAGCCGATCCTCGCGCCGGTGATCCGCAGCCTGAACGCGATTCCCATCGACCGTAACATGGGCAAGGACGGCATTCAGGCGGTACTGGACGCGCTCGACCACGGCCGCGCGGTGCTGATGTTTCCCGAAGGCGAGCGGACGCACGACAACACCGTGCAACCGCTGAAGCCGGGCGTGTCACTCCTCATCAAGCGCGTGAGCTGCCCCATCGTGCCGGTGGGCATCGCGGGCGCGTTCGGGGCGTGGTCGCGGTTCATGAAGGTGCCGAAACTGTCGCCGCTGTTCCTGCCCCCAGGCCCCAGCACCATCGCGCTGAGCGTGGGCGAACCCCTCGACCCGGCCCGCTTCGCCAGCCAGAAGCGCGACGCCATGATGGACGACCTGTACGGCGTGCTGAAGAAGCAACACGCCGCGGCTGAAGAGCTGCGGCGGAAGTGAGGGGCCGCAGAAACGTGTGCGATTGGGTTTGGTGCTACGTCGCTTCGCTCTGGAACCGGGCCGCTTCCGCTTCCCAAACCTCGCGGCCGTGAGGCGTCATTCGAAACCAGAACTCAGTTGGGTTAGCGGCGATGGCGGCAGGGTCGATCACACCGCCGCTCATCTCCTCCATCAACCCATCGCGAACGAGTCGGGCGATCACGCTCGCGACGATCCCCTCGCTCACCGGAGCGACAAAGCGACAGACGGCTGGATGAACCTGCTCAAGCGATTCCCAATCGTCGGCGGTAGCGTTCAACACCTCCCACGATATAGCGTCTGTCATCTGTTTCTCTTCGCACCTGCGTCCTGGACTGAACAGCCATCGTGCAAGCGAGCGGCGAGCTGAAATATCAGCAGGAACGATACAGGGCGAGATCAGGGGGATCGGGAGCCGACCCCGAGAAGTCAGGCGTTGAGTCCGATCGCCCCCAGCAGCAGCTCTTTCACGCTCGTCATGGGTACGCTCGCGCCGGGGTTGGGGCCGTGGCCGATGAGGATAGGCCGGTCGCGCGGGTCGCGCGCCGCGAGGCCGTGGCTGCCGCGAACGATCGCGCTGTCCAGCGGCACCACGTCCAGCGTCATGCGGAAGCCGAGCTTCTTCTGAAGTAGCCGGCGGGCGGCGTGCAGTTTGGGGAACCGCAGCCGCGGGTCGAAGAACAGCTCGCACGGGTCGAAGCCGGGCTTGGCGTGGATCGCCACCGCCCGCGCGTAGTCCGGGGCGATCTTGTCATCCAGCCAGAACGGGTACGCGAACCACGCATCCGGCTCCGACAGCAGAACGATCTCGCCGCTGCGCTCGTGGTCGAGGCCAATGCTCACGCGCTCTTCGCCCACAAGCGCCTTCGTCACGCCCGGCAGCGGGGCGAGCAGGTCACGCACGCGCGGCACGTCGGCCGGGTCGCGCACGTAGACGTGCGCGAGCTGGTGGTCGCACACCGCGAACGCCCGCGAGCCGTACAGGTCGAGGTGTTCGCCGAACGGCCCGCGGCGCACGTCGAGCACGCCCGCCGTTCGCAGCACGCGGTTGGGGTACACGGGGCGCGACACGTCGCAGTGCCCGTACTCGCTCACCACCCACACCTGCGCGCCCATCTCCTTCGCCGCGTCGAGCAGCGGGGCGCAGGCGTCGTCCAGTTCCTTCACGCACCGCGGCATATCGGTGTTGGAAGGCCCGAAGCGCTGCGGGTCGTAGTCGAGGTGCGGCAGGTAGACGAGCGACAGCGTCGGCTTGTGATCGCGCACGACCTTCGCGGCGGCGCTGGCGATCCACGCCGTCGATTTCAGCCCGGCCATCGGCCCCCAGAACTGCGGGAACGGGAACGCGCCGAGTTCGCGCACCAGTTCGTCCGAGAGCGATTGCGGCACGCCGGTGACGCCGAACGCCTTGTTGCCGTCCACCGCGTAGTGCGGCTTCGGCGTCACGCTGATGTCAACCGCCGCGCCCTGGTTGAACCACCAGAAGAGTTTCGCGCTGGTGAACGGCTGGCCGCGCTCCTTCGCCCGCCGGCGCGCGGTCGCGTACAGCGGCTCCGCTTGAATCAGACGGTTCGACTGCTGCCAGAAGCGGACCTCGTTGGTGTCGCGAAAGAGCCAGCCGTTGGCGACCACGCCGTGCTTGCTCGGCAGTTCGCCCGTGAGCAGCGTGGCCTGCGCGGTACATGTGACTGCGGGCAGCACTTCGGTCATGTCCGCGACCCAGCCGCTCGCGGCGATGGCCTTGAGGCGCGGCGCGTGTTCGAGCAGTCGCGGCGTGAGTCCGACCGCGTTAATCAGTACGATTGGTTGCATGTGGACATGTTAGCAACCCCTCCCCAACCCCTCCCCTAAGAAGGGAGGGGCCAGGAGCCACAGTGCCGAAGCCCCTCCCTTCTTAGGGGAGGGGTTGGAGAGGGGTTTCTTGGGAGAAGCACCATGCAAACGCGCAAGCTCGGCAACTCGGACCTGAACATCACCGCCATCGGGTTCGGGGCGTGGGCCATCGGCGGCGGCGGGTGGGCGTTCGGCTGGGGCGCGCAAGAGGACGCCGACAGCGTCGCCACCATCCGCGAGGCCATCGACCTGGGCATCAACTGGATCGACACGGCCGCGGTGTACGGTCTGGGTCACTCGGAAGAGGTGGTCGCGAAGGCGCTCGAAGGCGTCAGCAAGCGGCCGTATGTGTTCACGAAGTGCGCCCGCGTGTGGGACGATAACCGGCAGATCGGCAAGCGGCTCAAGGCCGCCAGCATCCGCGCGGAGTGCGAGGCGAGCTTGAAGCGGCTCAAGGTGGACGTGATCGACCTGTACCAGATTCACTGGCCCGAACCGCCGGAGGACATCGACGAGGGTTGGCAGACCGTGGTGAAGCTGAAGGAAGAAGGCAAAATCCGCTGGGCCGGCGTGTCCAACTTCAGCGCGGAGCAGATGGCGCAGGTGTCCAAGTTCGGGCCGATCACCTCGCTGCAACCGCCGTACTCGATGGTCCGGCCGGAAGTCGAAGAGAGCGTTCTGCCGCACTGCCTCGCGAACAGCATCGGCGTGATCGCCTATTCGCCAATGGCGTCCGGGCTGCTCACCGGCGCGATGACGCGCGCCCGCATCGCCGCGATGCGCGACGACGACTGGCGCAAGGAGAAGAACCGGCACTATCAGGAGCCGCTGCTGACGCGCAACCTGCACCTCGTCGAACTGCTCAGGAGCATCGGTACGAGGCACGGGCGCACGCCGGGCGAAACTGCTATCGCTTGGGTGCTACGGCACCCGGCCGTGACCGGGGCCATCGTCGGCGCGCGCAAACCCGGGCAACTGAAAGAACTCGTGGGCGCGGCCGACTGGCGGTTGACGCCGGCCGAAGCGGATGCGATAGATACGTTCCTGACGGCGAACCCCGCGTGAGCTGGAGGCGACCATGACGACCGTGACCCTGGCCGACGCACAAGCGAACCTCGCGGACCTGCTGCGCCGCGCCGCCGCAGGGGAGCAGATCGTGATTACCGACGGCGACACATGGCTCGGCGCGCTGGGCAAGGCTCCACCGCCCCCGCCGACGGCCGAACGGGACGGCGAGCGCCAACGGGCGGCGGAGAAGGCGTATCACGAAATGACCGCGTTGATGCGGCAGTGGTGCGCGGAGGATGGCGTCCCATACTTGCCCGATGGGGCCCCACCAGAGGCGCTCAAACCAGCGTTGCCCGCGGCATGAGATTCCTTACAGCCATACCCACCGGTTCGCCCCCGGCGTTCGTGTTGGACGTCTCGCTCGGCGCGGCGTGGGGCATCCCAACCCGGTACACCGTGTACGCGCACTCGGTCCAGTCGCGACTCGCGTTCGGCTCCGGTGCGGTCGTCGCAACGAACTGGCCCCTCGACGTGTTCGACGAGTTACTCTCGGCCGTCGGCCGTGGGGAGACGACGCACCCGCGCTTGGACACAACTCTGGTGAACCTGTCCCGGTATCCGATCTACCTTGCCCCGGATGCTCCCTACCGCGCGTCGCCCGAAGTGCTGCACCTTGCCCGGACGTACGGTATTCCCGCACGCGATGCCGCGTCTCTCGATCTGGCGCTGCGATTGAATCTCCCGCTTGCAACAATCGATCCGGCCCTCTCTCGCGCCGCGGGCGCGGCCGGTGTTCCGATCTTCACCCCCTGACCCGCAACAGGTGTCCCATGCTCCGCTGGTCGCTGCCACTCGTTCTCGCACTCAGCTTCATCACACCGGCTCCGTTGTTCGCACAGCCCGCACCCGCCACCCCGCCGAAGGTGCTCGCGGGCGCGGAGCTGAAGGACTACATCCGAGCGAACTACACGAAGTACGAGTACCAGATTCCCATGCGCGACGGCGTGAAGCTGTTCACCGCGGTCTATGTGCCGAAGGACGACGCGCACAAGTACCCGATGATGCTCATCCGCACGCCGTACAGCGTCGCCCCGTATGGGGTGGACAAGTACCCGAACGAGCTGCGGCCGAGCGCGCAGTTCGTGCAGAGCGGGTACATCTTCGTGAACCAGGACGTGCGCGGGCGGTGGATGTCCGAGGGCGAGTTCGCCAACGTCCGCCCGCACAACCCGACCAAGAAGCCGAAGGAAGTGGACGAGAGCAGCGACACCTATGACACGGTCGAGTGGCTCATCAAGAACGTGAAGGGCCACAACGGGAACGTCGGCATCACGGGCATCTCGTACCCCGGCTTCTACGCGGTGTGCGGCATGATCGACGCGCACCCGGCGGTGAAGGCCGTGTCGCCGCAGGCCCCGGTCACGGACTGGTTCATCGGCGACGACTTCCACCACAACGGCTGTTTCTTCCTGCCGCACTGCTTCAACTTCATGTACGGGTTCGGCAAGAACCGCCCGGAGCCGACGAAGAAGTTCGGTCGCGTCGGGTTCGAGCACGACACCCCCGACGGCTACAAGTTCTTCCTCGACATGGGGCCGCTCAAGAACGCCGACGCGAAACACTACAAGGGCGAGATCGCGTTCTGGAAAGAGGTGATGGAGCACCCGAACTACGACGACTTCTGGAAGGCGCGGAACATCCGCGCGCACGTCAAGAACGTGAAGCCCGCGGTGCTGACGGTCGGCGGCTGGTTCGACGCGGAGAACCTGTTCGGGGCGCTGGAAATCTACAAGCACGCGGAGGCCAACAACCCGCCCAAGAACAATCACCTCGTGATGGGGCCGTGGGACCACGGCGGCTGGAGCCGGCCCGGTGGCGACAAGCACGGCGACATCAGCTTCAACGCGAAGACCGCGGACTTCTACCGCGCCCAGATCGAGTTCCCGTTCTTCGAGTCGCACCTCAAGGGTGATGGCAGCGACTCGCGGCCGAAGGCCTGGGTGTTCGAGACCGGCACGAACGTGTGGCGCAAGCACGACGCGTGGCCGCCGAAGGGCGCGAATCGCTACTCGCAGTACCTGCACGCGAACGGAACCATGCACTGGAAGTCCGACGGTTACGACTCGAAATCGACCTTCGACGAGTTCGTTTCCGACCCCGCGAAGCCGGTGCCGTTCATCAACAAGACGGACATCGGCATGGTGAAGGAGTACATGACCGCCGACCAGCGGTTCGCCTCCACGCGGCCCGACGTACTCGTCTACCGGACGGAGGTGTTCAACGAAGACCTGACGCTCGCGGGGCCAATCGAGGTCGAGCTGTACGTCTCCACGACCGGCACCGACGCGGATTGGGTGGTGAAGGTGATCGACGTGTACCCCGACGACGCCTCCGACCCGGAGCCGAACCCGACCGGCGTGCGGATGGGCGGCTACCAGCAGTTGATTCGCGGCGAACCGTTCCGCGGCAAGTTCCGCAACAGCTTCGAGAAGCCGGAGCCGTTCAAGCCGGGCGAGGTAACAAAGGTGAAGTTCACGCTACCCGACGTGTACCACACGCTGCGCCCCGGCCACCGGCTGATGGTGCAGGTGCAGAGCACCTGGTTCCCGCTGGTCGACCGCAACCCGCAAACCTTCTGCGACATCAACAAGGCCGACGCGAGCGACTTCAAGAAGCAGACGCATAAGGTGTACCGCGACGAGAAGCACCCGTCGCGCGTCACCGTGGGCGTGGTAAAATGAACCAACCATGATCGAGGAAATCGGGTTCATCGCCGCGCTCGCCGCCGATCCGAACGATCGGACCACGCTCCTCGTTTTTGCCGACTGGTTGGAGGAGCGCAACGACCCGCGCGCGGCCCCGCTGCGGCTGCTCCTGGAACCGGAACCGGACTGGGAGCGGAGGAGTGAGTCACCACCGAGCCGCGACCGCAAGGGAGCGGGGTATGTCAACCGCTCCCTTGCGGTCGCGGC
>SXHE01000397.1 GCA_005773755.1 Planctomycetia bacterium | reverse complement strand
CTCAGCGCTGAGGTCACACGCACGCCTTCGGCGTTGCGGCTACACGGCTCTGCGTTACACCAGCTCTTCGACCTTGTTGCGGTCGTCGAGGATGTACATGGGGCGACCGGAGCCGTTGGGGAACGTGTAGCCGGCGTCGATGCCCATCGCCCCGTAGATGGTGCTGAGCAGGTGCGGCACCTTGTACGGGCGGTCCTTGGGGTACTCGCCCTTCGCGCTGCTCGCGCCGACCGCCTGGCCCATCTTCAACCCGCCGCCGGCGACCATCGCGCTCATGACCGGCGACCAGTGATCGCGGCCCGCGTCCGAGCTGTTGATCTTCGGGGTGCGGCCGAACTCGCCCCACATCACCGTCACCACGTCGTCCTGCATCCCACGGTCGTGCAGGTCACCGATCAGGTTGGCGATGCCTTTGTCCACCTGCGGGAGTTGTTGCTTCAGCGTCTTGAAGTTGCTGCTGTGGGTGTCCCAGCCGCCGATGCTGAGGGTGACGCAGCCGACACCGGCCTCGACCAGCCGGCGGGCGCGGAGGAAGTCCTCGACGCCCTTGTAGCGGTCGCGGGTCTTTGGGTCTTCTTGCTTCAGGTCGAGCGCCTTGCGAACGACGCCGCTGGCGATCATGTCGAACGCGCGGCCGGTGAACGAGTCCATACCCTTCATGGTGCCGCTGGCGTCGATCTCGCGACGGGCGGTGTCGAACTTGCCGAGCAGGTCTTTGCGGTCGTCCATCCGGTCGACGTTCACGCCCTGCGCGAGACGCAGGTTCTCCATGCCGGCCCCACTGGGGGTGAACGGCCGGTGGCTCACGCCCAGGTAGCCCGGTTCGAGGCCGACGCTGCCGCCGCCGCGGAGCGACACGAACGGTGACACGTCGTTGTTGCCGCCGCTGCGCAGCTTCGACACCACCGAGCCGAAGCTGGGGTGCGCGGCGATCCGGTTGGTGTTCTCGCTGTAGCCGGTCATCACGAGCGAGTCGGAGTGCTCGTCGACCGAGATGAGCGAGCGGACCACGGCCAACTTGTCCCACATGCGGGCTTGCAGCGGCATGTGCTCGCAAATCTGGACGCCGGGCACGTTGGTCTGGATCGGCTTGAACTCGCCGCGGAACTCCATCGGCGCGTCCGGTTTGAGGTCGTACATGTCCATGTGCGACGGGCCGCCCGGCAGGTAGATCATGATGGCGGCTTTGTTCGACGTCTTCTGCGCCACGGCCGGGTCTTGCGCGGCCTTCAGGCGGAGCACGTCCGCGAGGGTGAGACCGGCCCCGAACGCGCCGACGCGGAGGAAGTTCCGGCGGGTGATGCCGTCGCAGTGGCGCTGTTGGTTGCCCCAGAAGGTCAGCATGAGCGTCTCCGAGTGGAGTCTTGGCGGGATGTTGGAACGGTTGGCAGGCTAGCAGGGTGGCAAGCGGGGAGAGTCCGGCGGTCGATCTAACCCAGATAGTAGCTTTGCCGCCCCGCCCCCGCAAGCGGGAACTTCGGAAAGTCGGGAAGGGCGGTTCCACTCAGCCGCCGGCGCGTTTCACCTTGTAGCCGAGCTTCTCCAGCTCTTGCGCGATCTTGTCGCGGTGGTCGCCCTGGATCTCGATGCGGCCGTCCTTCGCGGTGCCGCCGGTACCGCACTTGTTCTTCAACAGGGTCGCCAGCTCTTTCAGTTCGTCCTCGTTCAGCGGCAGTTCCCACACCACGGTCACGCCCTTCCCCTTGCGCCCGGCGGTCTCGCGACCCAGCTTGACCGTGT
This sequence comes from Planctomycetia bacterium, assembly GCA_005773755.1. GTDB lineage: Bacteria > Planctomycetota > Planctomycetia > Gemmatales > Gemmataceae > Gemmata. Next base: position 7,198 of record SXHE01000397.1, on the reverse strand, counting down.
GAACCTTCTTGGGCGCGGGGGGCGGCGGTGGTTTTGGTGGAAGCGGCGCGTCGCTGCCACCGAGTAAGCGGGCGATGAGGCCGTTCACCGCGGTCTCCGGGTCGCCCCCGGCCCACGTCTCGACGCGGCCCTCCCAGTCCTTGATGTCGAAGGACAGTTCCTTCCAGACGACGAGGACCGACACACCGCCGAGCGCGTGCGGGTCTTCGATGCCGGCCCACTGCACCGACCACGACATGCCGAGGCGCTGGGCGGCGTCGCCGAAGGCGCGCGCCGCCGCTTGCGCCGCGGGCGCGGCCGGCGCGAGGAACAGGATGATGCGCGTCGCTTTCGCCACGATTTCAACAACCTCAGCTAAAGATGTCGCTGGTGCAGTCGCCGCCGGGATAGCGGACCTCGTGGGCGCGGCTGGGGCCGCCCTGCTCTTTCCCGAAGTCGATCAGGAACTCCTTGTTCAGCACCATGCCGCCGGTCGCGGGCTGGCAGTCGATCTGCGCGAGCCACGACCCGCCCTTCTTGATCTCCGGGTAGAACACGTCGTCCCAGGTGCTGTACAGCGAGTTGGTGACGTACAGCCGGCGACCGTCGAGCGAGAGCTGCAACATCTGCGGCCCGCCGGTCAACTCCTTCTCCTTCAGCTTCGCGGGCTTCTGGCCCCACCCGCCGAGCTTCACCGTGCCCGCCAGTTTCGGCTTCGTGGGGTCGCTGATGTCGTACTGGTACACCGCGCCGTGCAGCCACGCCGAGACGTACATGTACTTGTCGTCCATCGAGATGACGAAATCGCTGATGAGCGCCGGGATCGCGCCGCCGGGGAACTTCTCGCTCTTCACCGGCGGCAGCTCGAACGCCTTCTCTGCGGTCCAGTTCCCCTTCGCGTCCGCTCCGAACCGCCACATGGTGCTGCTGAGCGCCGCGCCGACGAAGCCCACGGCCTTGTCGGGGTCGTGCAGGAACCGCACTTCCAGCGGGATCGACCCGGCACCCAGGTCGAACGACTTCTGAATCTTCTTTTCCTTCCAGTCCCACACGTGAATCTTCTGGCCGTACTTGCCGTTCTTCACGTCGTCGAAGCTCGGGCCGGGGGCGAACGTCTTGGGCGACGCCCACTCGCTCGACACCATCGCGTTGTGCTTGGGCTGGTACCAGAAGTCGTAGTTGAAGTTCATCCCCTTCGTGTCGGCATCCCAGCGGCCCTTGATGGCGAACTTCTCGTCGAGCAGCAGGAACCCGCCCGGCCCCTCGCGCTTGGCGTCGCCCAGCATGGAGATCATGATGTCGCCGGTCGGCAGGCAGTGGACCGTGTGCGGGGCGGTGAGGCCGGTCTTCTTGACGACGTCCGCGGGCTGGATGACCTTGTGCATCTTCAGCGCGGTCGGGTCTTTGGCGTCGACGATGTGGATTCGGCCGGACGCGAGGCCGGGCACGATCAGGTAGCGCCGGTCTCCGGGCCGGCCGTGGCACGCGGCGCAGATGTTCCAGCCGAAGTGGTGCAGTTCGTCGCCGACGTTCGGCATGCTCAGCCCTTGAACGACCTCGGAGTACGCCTTCGAGTCCGGGTCCGCGTCGACTACCGCGATGTAGTCCGGGCTGTCGATGCCGGTGTTGGCGTAGGTGCAGGTGACGAACAGGAACTTCTCGCGCGGGGCCATCATCGCCTCGGCGGGCGTGGCGAACGCCTTCGGCTGCGCGCGCGCCGCACTCGAACCGACGAGGGCCGTGGCAGCGGTCGCGGACAGGAACTCGCGGCGGTCCATGAGTGAGCCTCCGAGGTGGTTGGGGATATGATATGTGGGGCAAGCTGCTGGAGAGGACAGAGGACAAGCGAGCGGCGCGACGTAAGCCCGCCGGTAGCATGTGTCATGCAGATACGTCTGACGTTTCTCAGTTGTGCGGCCACCGGCGGGCTTACGTCGCGCCGCTCGCTTGTCCCCTGTCCTTTGGTGCTATTTCCCACAATCCGCAAAATTGGCCTTTTTATTTCCCGGCCAGCGCCTATTATTCATGCGACGGGCGGCGGGTGCCGCTCGATCAGGAGCTACGAATCGCTTTGCCGCTATCTCGCTTCGACACTTCTTGCAACTCTGAGCTACCCCTCATTGCCTCCAAGACAGTCAAGCCGGTAACGACGCAGCAGCGCACGGTTTACTGACCGTTTTTTGCGCTCGTCCGCCCCTGTCCCCGCGCGGGGAACTTTCCGCGCACTGTCGGGATGGGAAGGGCAACCCCTATGGGTTCCCTCACCCCCTCCTGTTCTTTCGGGCCTCAGGCCCAGGCTATTTGTCCATGGCGAAGAAGTTGTACGTCGGGAACATCTCGTTCCAGACCACGAGCGACGACCTGGTCGCGGCGTTCTCCCAGTACGGCACCGTGCTGGGCGCGCAGATCGTGTCCGACCGCGAAACGGGCCGCAGCCGCGGGTTCGCGTTCGTCGAGATGCACGACGGCGGTGACGAGGCCATCGCGGCCCTGCACGGCACCCAGATGGGTGGCCGCACGCTGACCGTGAACGAGGCCAAGCCCCGCGAAGAGCGCCCCCGCAGCGGCGGCGGCGGGGGTGGCGGCTACGGCGGCGGTGGTGGCAACCGCGGCGGCAGTGGCGGTGGTGGCGGCTACGGCGGTGGTGGCGGCCGTCGCTACTAAAGAAGAACTCGCGAAATCCGCGCCCTTGAGCCACGAATACTGGACGGGGCGCGCGTATCAGTGCTAAGAAAGCATTGAGTACACAGCCGGGGGCCGTCGCTCACTGGCTACTGACTCCCTCGCGTCGCGCGAACCTGTGTAGGCCACAGTTCGCGGCGCGGACGGACGGACCGACTGGGACCAAGGGGAGCGATTCCCCTTCGCCCGTCGGCGTCGTCGGCCCTCCGCGAGCGGATGTTCAGTAGTCGGCGAGCGCCGGCCCCCTTGCTTTGGAAAGCACGAAAATCGAAGTCCGAAATCCGAAAGGAAGACATGGGCAGACGCGCCCTGCCTTCCTTTCGGATTTCGGACTTCGATTTTCGTGCTTGTTCCGGTACGCTCTCTTCTCGTCCCCTTCTCGCGGAACCTCGCCATGCTCAAGCGTCTGTCCCTGCTCGCGGCCGTCGCGGTCGCATTCGGTCTCGTCGTGTTCGCCGCGTCCGAGAAGCCCGCGGCCGACGAACCCAAGCAACTGCCCATCCCCGACATGAAGTTCAACGAGGTCCAGGAGATCGCGCCCGGCGTGTTCTTCCGGTACTCGTCCATCTCGGCCAACGACAAGACCATCCCGTTCGGCGGCAGCAACCACACCTGGATCGTGTTCAAGGACTACGTCGTGGTGATCGACGCGAACTTTCCCAAAGACGCCGCGGACGTGATCGCCGACATCAAGAAGACCACCAAGAAACCGATCAAGTACGTTCTCGACACGCACCACCACGGCGACCACGCCTACGGCAACGCGGTGTGGGCGAAGGAGGGCGCGAAGATCGTCGCCCACAAGAACGCCGCCCGGCTCTTGAAGGTGAACGGCCCGAAGGCGTGGGAGGCCGAGGCCAAGAACCGCAAGGACGTGAAGGAGAGCGAGCTGAAGCAGGTGGACATCAGCTTCGACGACAAGTACGAGCTGAAGGACGACACGCAGCACGTCGTGTTCATGCACTTCGGCCACATGCACACGCCGGGCGACGCCAGTGCGTATCTGCCGAAGCACAAGATTCTTTGCACCGGCGACGCCTGCGTGAACGGCGCGTTCAACTACATGGGCCATTCCAACTCGTCGAGCTGGATCAAGTGCCTCGACGAGATGAACAAGCTGGACATCGACATCGTCTGCCCCGGCCACGGGAAACTGGGCCGCAAGGAACTGTTCGCGCTGGAGAAGCGGTACTTCACCGAACTGCGGGCCGCGGTGAAGAAGGGCATCGACGACAAGAAGACGCCGGAAGAGATCACGAAGGGGCTGGATTTCAAGTGGTACAAGGACTGGACCGGCGTGGGCGTCGTCGAGACCGACATGAATAAGGACAGCGTGAAGCACGTGTACAACGAGCTGATGGGCAAGATCGATCACGACCGGCTGGGCGCGGCCGACTTCCCGGGCGGCGTGGCCGGGCGCTAGCCCTTCGGCTTCGGTCCAGGGCGTTGCCCTGGGCTGAGGAATTGCAGTCCTTTGGACCGCACCGGTCGTTGACCCTGTAGGGGCCGGATTCCTCAGCCCAGGGCAACGCCCTGGGAACCTTTGCGGCGCGTGTTCTACACTTCCCCCATGCGCATTCTCCCCACCCCCGACGATCTGGCGCGGCTGTTCGCGCTGAAGTACGGCGACCCCGCGACCACCGGCCCGAATCCGCGCCGCCGGCTGCGGCACAACTACTTCCTGCCGGCCGACTGGTACGAGGCGACCGTCGCCAACGCCGTTACGCAGGGTTGTGACTGGCTCGACGTCGGCGGCGGCAGCAGTCCCTTTCCCGACAACCCGAAGCTGGCCGAGCAGCTCGCGGCGCGGGCCGGCCGCTTCGTCGGCGTCGATCCGAGCGCGAACGTCTTCGACAACCCGTACACCCGCGAGAAGCACCAGGCATTCATCGAGGACTACACCGCGCCCGCGCCCTTCGACCTCGCGACGCTGCGCATGGTGGCCGAGCACGTCACGGACCCGGCCGCGGTGATCGGCGCGCTGGCCCGGCTGCTGAGGCCCGGCGGGCGCGCGATCATCTTCACGGTCGATCTCTGGTCGCCCATTACCGTGGTGTCGCGCGCGGTGCCGTTCGACTTGCACCACCCGGTGAAGAAGTTCCTGTGGGGCGGGGAGGAGAAAGACACATTCCCGACCGCGTACCGCATGAACACGCGGCGCAAGTTGAAGAAGCTGTTCGCCCGCGACGGCTTCCGCGAGGCCGAGTTCGCGTGGGTGGACGACTGTAGCGCGCTCTCGCGCTTCCCGCGCCTGAACACACTGGAACTGCTCGCGCGAACCGCGCTGCGCAAGGTGGCAATGCGCTACCCGGAGTGCAACCTGCTGGGGGTGTACGAGCGCCTGTAGGGTGGTGCCGAGTCTTCGAGGCCCACCACCCGTCTTTCTTCATTCGCAGGGTTCGCCCGGGCCGGCAGAAGTTGTAACCGAGGTAACTGAACACCGTCGCGGCGCGATGCACGACCCAATCCTTCGAGAACGTATAACTCTTCCGCACCTTACGACTGCATCGGCCCCGATCCGTAGCCACCTTCTCCGTCGGCAGCCGCGCGTCGAACAGGGACGTGCCCTTGCGTTCGGTGAAGCGTGTCTTGCAGGTAAGACAGCGGAGCACGCGGCGCGCCTTGCCGGGTCCGTACCGCGCGGTGACAGTGAGGTTGCCCTGCCCACGCTTGCCGAGATCGGAGCAGGTCGGGTTCAAGCAACAGAACGTACTGATCGTCCACGATCAGCCTCCGCTCCGGGCACCCGAGTGCCGTGATCTACGACGAAGCCCATACTCCCACAACATTCAGTGGACACCACCGATTCCCTTGTGACGGGTTGGATAGCCCGTCCTGCGAGAAACCTACGCGACCGGCGCGCCGGCGTGCGGTTTGGGATACCACCCCGGCCGGCGTTGCACCGCGGCCACGATCTTCTTCAGCACGTCCTCGTCGGTCAGGTACGGCGACTTGAGCGCCGGGCGCAGCGGCAGCGGGACTTCGTCCATGCGGTACGCGGTGCCCGGCGCGCTGATGCCCGCGGGCGCAGTGGTGAAGTGGACTCGCGACAGCCGGCTCGTGTGCGTCACCTTCGGGTCGAGAACGATGGTCGGCGTGCGGCGCAGGTGCTCGATGGCCGGCTTCGGCATCGTCGCGCCGGGGTCCGCCCCGATCACGATGGTCGCGTCGTTGTCCCCGCGCACCAGCAAGTCAATCGTCGAATACTCGCCGGGGTTGAACCGCGGGTAGCCGCGGGTCATGCTGATCCCGAACGGGTACGACAGCGTGTACCGCATCACCACGTCCGCGCCGGTCACGTTCCCGTGCCCGCGCATCAGCATCGCCACGAACTTCGTGAAGGCGTTCAGCTCGGTGGCGAGCGTCAGCGCCGCGGCGCTGTTCATGTGCTTGCCGCGGGTCATCGAGAGACCCATACCGAAGAACAGCACGCCGAACTTCGCGGCCTTCATCCGGTTCACGAGGTCTTGCAGTTGCTCCAGCGTGAGGCCGGTTTCGGCGCAGGCTTCCGCGCTCACCTTCTGGTTCTTCACCAGCGCGCGGAGGATTGTGAGCATCTCGAAGTCTTTGCCCGGCCGCACCTGAAGGAAGATGTCCGCGGCCTTCGCGCTCATCGTCTCGCGGATGTCCACGAGCACCATCGTGCGGTCCTTGCGGCCGCGCGGCAGGAACTTCCCCTTTGGCGTCAACGCGTACCGCGTGAAGTGCCGCGGGTGGCACTCGGCCGGGTTACCGCCCCAGTAGATGATGAAGTCGGCCCGGTTCTTCACTTCGCCCAGCGTACAGGTCACCTTACCGCCCAACTGGGCGGCGATCTCGGTTGGACCGTGTCAAAGCGATGTGTGGCTGTCGATGACGCCACCCACCAACTCCGCGAGCCACACCGCCTCGCGCTGGGCCTCGCAGGTGGTGTTGCTGAGGCCGTACACGAGCGGCATATTCGCGCCGTGCAAGATGTCGGCCGCGACCTCGACCGCGTCGTCGTAGGTCGCTTCCTTGCCGTCGATGAGCGCGTCCGGGTAGTGGCGCTCCGCGGTGTGGTTCTTGAACCACGCTTCACCGAGAATGCACGCGCGCTTGGTCTCGACGATGCGCACGTCGTCCGCGTGCAGCTCGATGTCGTCGCACACGCAACCGCAGAAGGTGCAGACCGCGTTCTTCACGACGGTCAGTTCGCGCTTGGTCGGTTCGGGAGCGGTCGCGGTCGTCATGGTGTGAATCGTGTTATTGTGGTTTGTGTTCAACCGGCGGGCCGCCCGGACCGGGCGGGGCGAGGAACGCTCACCCCAGTGCCCGGCCCCGGAAGCTGCCGCGCACGCGTCGCGGCATGAACCGCCCCGGCTCGATCTCTTCCCACGGCGCTTCGGCGTCCACCTGCGCCGCGCGCTCTTGCGCGTCGGCCGGCTTATCGTTGGTGTTCATTGTGTCTCCAATACCCAGAACCTAACCCCCCGACCCCCTTCCCTGAACGGGAAGGGGGAGAAGAACCACCGACAGGTCTTAGCCCCTCCCCCCTTGGGGGAGGGGTTGGGGAGGG
>SXHE01000396.1 GCA_005773755.1 Planctomycetia bacterium | reverse complement strand
GGCCCACCGGCCGTAACGACCAACTCGCCGGCCCGCGCCCGCTCGCTCGACCCGGTCAGCGTGGCGTCGAGGTAGTCGCAACCGAGCGCCGCGAGCTGCCGGCCCACCTCTTCGGTCGCGTCCGGCTCGCCCGTGGTCGTGTCGATGATCGTCGCCCCGCGGACCAACGCACCGGCTTCGGCCCCCACCGCGCGCACGACTTCACTGTTCGGCAAACTGAGCACGACGGTGCGCGCCGCCGCGAACACCGCGCGCACGGACTCGCAGTTCGGGGCGCACTCCGGGCGCGGGTCGTAACTGACGACGCGAAGCCCGCCGGCGCGGAACCGCTCCGCCAGCGCGCTCCCCATCAGGCCGAGGCCGACGACGCCGACACTCTCCACGTCAGTCCTCCAACTTGCCGCCGGTCTCTCGCGGCACGAACCAGATCACCAGCATCCCGACGCCGTAGATCATCCCGCTCCACAACCCTACCTGCGAGTAATCGCCCACGAACTGATCGAGCAGGAACCCGGCCGACAGCACCACGATAGCAGCGACAACGCGCCCCGTGTTGAACGAGATGCCCGTACCGGTCGAACGGACGCGCGTCGGGAACAGTTCGGGCAGGAACAGCGGCAGCCAGCCGAAGTAGGTGATGCCGACGAAGCCGAGGATGAAGGTGAAGAGCTGGAACCGCGGGTGCAGCGGGTCGAGCTGCGAGAAGATGTACGTGCTGGCCGCGAGCGCGCCCAGGCTGATGAGGAAGAAGCTGAACCGCCGCCCCAGGGCGCTCGCCAGGATGCCGCCGAGCAAGCTGCCGAACACCGCGCCGCCGGAGCGCGTCATCTGGGTGACGGCCTTGCTCCGCGGGTCCGGCTTCTTCACGTCGCTGCCGCTCGCCCGCGCGCGCTCCTGTTGCGCATGATCGGTCCACGGCACGAGCCAGTTGGCGTTCGCCGCGGAGCCGACGACGGGGATCGCGCCGAGCATCACGCCCAGGATCGTGCGCGACAGCAGCGGCGGCGTCAGCACCGCGCGCAGCGGCGACCGCTCCGGCGGCGCGGACCCCCGCCCTTGCGGGCGGGGTTCACGAAGCGCCAACCAGCGCGGCGACTCTGGCACCAGCGCCAGGATCAGTACGCCGATCAGCGCGGGCGACGCGGCCACGAGGAACGTCCACCGCCACGAAGCCGCTTCGACCGGGAACAGGTAGCCGATGAAGCCGAGCAGCACGAAGCCGACGTTCGCGGCGGCACCCAGCAGCCCGGCGAGGAACGGCCGCGAGGCGTTCGGCCACGCTTCGGCCACGAGCGCTACCGCGTTCGGCCACACCCCGCCCACGCCCAGGCACGCGAGGAACCGCACCGCGAGCATCAACTCCGGCGAACGGACAAAGTAGCACGCGAGGGTGAACAGCGAGTAACACAGCACGCCCGCGCCGAGCGCGCGGGTGCGGCCGAGCTTGTCGCCGAGGAAGCCGAAAAGCCAGCCGCCGCCGGCGGCTCCGAACAGGAACGCGGCCTGGAACCACGTGAACCACCGCGTCACGTCCTTTTCGGGCGCGCCCGCACCGAGCAGTTCGAGCGTCATCTGCCTGTGGATGAGGACGAACAGCGAGATTTCGAGGCCCGCGAACATCCACGCGAGGAACGCGGCCAGCAGCACGCCATACCGCTGCCGGCGCGTGAGCGGGGGGAGGGGTGAGTCGTTCACCAGTCGCGCCCCAGTCTGTTGGCCGGGCCGACTTCGAGCCGTTCGCCCAGCGGCAGCGCGCCGATGTCGGGCTTGCCCTTGTCCTCTTTGCGTAGCGGGTCGGGCCACTCCGCGGGAAGCGCGATTCCGGCGTCGATGAGCGGGCTGCCCTTCTCGACACGCAGCTCCTTGTCGAGCCGCGGAGCGGCCACGCGGCAGTTCGTCGTCGAGCCGGCAGCGTAGAGCTTCTGACTTGCGGTAAAGGCGTCCGACTTGCGGAACTTGTCGAAGAACACCGCCGCTGTTTTCTCTTGCGTGTTTGGTGCCCAGTACACGTTGCCGTCGGCCGCGCAGTTCGCGGTCGGATCGGGCAGCGCGAGCGCCGGGAGCTTGTCGCCGTGTAGGAACACGTTGTTGAACACGCGCCGCTGCTGCGCCACCTTCGACGCGGCGAACGTCGCCATCGCCGCGTCGCGCGAGCCGCCGGCCATGACGAACGTGTTGTGGTAGACGTTCATCGCGGACCACGGCGGCGAGCCGTGATCGCCGATCACCTTCCCGGTCGCGAGGCCCGGCTCCGCGCGCCGCGCGGTCGGGCGTCCGGTTTGGAGCGCGCCGCGCAGGTCGAACACGTTGCGGTAAACGAACACCTTGTCCGGTGCGAGCGGTTCCGTGCCGCCGAACGCCAGCGCCGTCAGCATCGTGCCGAACCGGTTCTGGTAAACGTGAATCTCCGCGTCCTTCTTGTCGAGCCGGTGCCGCGCGTACATCGGACTGAGGTAGATGCCGTCGTCTTGCAGGCCGTCGAGCAGGTTGTGATGGAACTTCACGTTGATGCCGCCGAGGTACACGCCGTCGTGCGCGTCGGTGAACTCGCAGTACTCGATCTCCCAGTTGTCGTTCTGCGGGGTCGCGTACACGCCCGACTCGCGGCCGGAGTCGATCTCGATGAGCGCGTGCGTGTTCATGCGCGACAGGTTCCGGTGCGGCCGGCCGGGGTAGTCGCGCTTGCTGCCGTCGGTGCGGAACGTCCACGGGGCGACGTTGCCGTAGAAGCGGCACGCCGAGAGCTTCAGCGGCCCGGTGGAACCGGCGCGGATGCCGTAGGTGCCGCACCACACCGTCACGTTGTCGAACTCGACGTGTTGCGCGTGGTCGAGCTGAATCGCGGTGTAGCCCGCCCCGCGAATGACGACATCGACGATGCGAACGTGCTTCGCGCCGTCGAGGTGCAGCGGCACGGAGTTGAACGGCGCGAGTACCAGCGGCAGCTTGCGCGGATCGATTTCGCCCGTGTAGTTCGGGACGGGCTTCGGCAGGTTGGTACGCGCGAGCCGCGCGTGAATCCGGCCGGTCTCGCGGTCGTACCACACGCCCGGCCCGCAGTACACCGGCTTCAGGTCGCACTGGTCGATCTTGTCCCAGTTCTCCCAGTCGAAGAGTTCGTTGGTCGCGCGCATGTCCTTCGCGTGGTGGTACGTCTGAAGGCCGATCATCGAATCGCCGAACGAGCCGAGTACGTCGCGCAGGTTCGGGTACGCCCGCTTCGAGCGGTACTCCCCCGGCCCGCCCTTCGGCTCCGGTTCCCATGCGTCTTGCGGCGCGTCGAAGAACTCCTTCAATCCGCCGTCGATGACCGCCTGCTCTCCCGGCACGGACCGAATGGTGATGGGCGCACCGGGTCGCCCCGCGAGGGCGACGTACACGTTCTCGTAGTAGGTGCCGCCGTGCAGGTAGAGCGTGTCACCCGCCTTGAGCTGCTTCATGCCGTGCGCGATGGTCTTCCACGGTGCGGCCTTCTTCCCCTCGTTCTTGTCATCGCCCTTTGCAGGGTGAACGAAGAGATCGCGCCCGAACAGACCTACGGGGAAATCGACTGCCGGGTGTGGCTTCGGCGTCTGGCGCAGCGGAGGATGCGAGCGCACGTCTGCCGCTGGCGCGGCAGTCGCGGCGAAGAGACCGGTGAGCGCGAGAAGGAACCGAGACATGGCAGGCTCCGTTACTTCTTCAGCGGCACGACGGCGAGGTAGATGTTCGTCTGCTTCTCGTGCGTCGAGTAGTAGCTCACGAGCATATTGTCGCCGTCGCGCACGGCCTCGGCGTAGGCGCAATCGCCGCCCGCCGGGAAGCGGCAGTACGGCGTCAGTTTACCGTCCGCGAAGGTGAAAATGACTTGCCCGTAGCGGTTGTCCGGTGGGCCGTTGCGGTCGCGACTGAACAGGTACGTCACGTCGCCGTAGGTGCGGATGCTGTGCCCGGAGAAGTGCCCCACGTCGGTCGGGCGGTTCTTCCACTCGTTGTAGGGAGCCTTCGCTTCGAGAATCTGCGCCTGCGGGCTGCCGTACTTCTGGCGCAGGAACGCGAAGCAGGTGCCGTCTTTCTCAAAGTGCAGCGTCGTCTCGCTCTCCCAGTTGCCGGCGCGGATCGTGGACACCTTCTCCCACGCGATTCCGTCGCTCGACTTGATGAAGTGAACCTCGCGACCCTTCCCGCCGCTCACCTCGTCCTTCTTGTGCGCGCCGGAGTAGTAAAGTTTCCCGTGCTGAATCGGCTTCCAGACGATGTACTTCTCCTCGTACACCGCCTTCGGCTTGCTCCACGTCTTGCCGTCCTCGGTCGTCACTGCGTAGGTGATGAGGTCCGGCCCCTTCATCGACGCGATATACATGATGAGCCTGTCGCCGACGATCAGCAATTGCGGGTCGCGGTCGTCGTGCTTGTCGATGTCGAGCTTCAGCGCCTCGGCCCACTCCTTCGCGTCGGCCGACTTCAGCACGACGATGTCACCGTCGGTGGAGTTGTGTTCTTTCGCGGTGCGGAACGCGAGCAGGTACTGGCCCTTGAACTTCACGAACGCGGTGAAGGCGTTGTGTTTGCCGTCCGCGAACACCTTGCGCACCTCGGTGGGCTTCACCGGGAACGCCGGCGGCTCTGCGGCCGGGGCGAGCGAGAGGAGGAGGAGAGGTAGCATGGTGGCTCTTTCGTGGGATCGGACAGGCTGGAAGCCTGTCCTACGCGAACACTTCGGGCCGCACCTTGCCGTCGCCGGCGATGTGGGCGGGCTTGCCCTGCGCGTCGGGAACGGTGGTGTGAACGTCGATGCCCAGCGCGTGGAACGCGGTCGCGAGGATGTCTTTCGGTGATACCGGGATGTCGCGCACTTCGCCGCCGAGTTTGTCGCTGCTGCCGACGATCTTCCCGCGCGCGGTGCCGCCACCGGCCATCGCCACCGAGTACACCTTCGACCAGTGGTGCCGGCCCGCGCCCTTCGGCTTCGGGTCGATCTTCGGCGTGCGACCGTGTTCGCTCATCCAGATCACGAGCGTTTCGTCGAGCAAGCCGCGCGATTCGAGGTCGAGCAGCAGCGCGGGAAACGCGAGGTCGAAGCCCGGCAGCAGGTACTCTTTGAGCCGCGGGTAGTGGTTCGCGTGCGTGTCCCACGCGCAGCCGGAGAACTGGCCGAAGCCGTCCCAGAACACCGTCACGAACTTGCTCCCCGCTTCGACCAGCCGCCGCGCGCACAGGCACGACTGGCCGAACAGCGTCGCGCCGTAGCGCTCGCGCACGGCCAGCGGTTCGCGGCCCACGTCGAGCGCCTCGCGCATCTTGTTGGTGGTCAGCACGGAGTACGCCATCTCGCGGAACTTGTCATGCGCGGTCGGAGCTGAACGGGCGCGGGCCGCGTCGAACTGTGCAAGCAACGAGCGGCGGTCGTTCAGCCGCGCGGCCGGTACTTCGGGCGGCAACTCGCCGGTGCTCGACAGCTTGAACTGCCCGTCGAGGCCACACGCCGCGAACGGGTCCATGTACTCCTTCTTCTGCCCCTCGCCGTACTTCGGGGCGATCTTCTTTCCTTCGCCCTCGTAGTTCGCCCACACCGGATCGAACCCCTGCCCCAGGAACGCGGCATACGGACCGGCGCTCACGATCGGGAGGTCGGTGCGCGCGTTCAGGAGCCACGGCAGCCCGACGTTGCGCGGCACCGCCGGTGTGTGGTCGCCGGTGCGCTTCGCTTCGAGGAAATCGACGACGGAACCGATGAACGGCCAGTGTCGGCCATCGCGTGGCGCGGTTTCGAGCGCGGGCGTGTAGGTGGGGATGCCGCTGACCGCGTAGGCGACGCCGTGATCCGGGTAGGGGTGCGTGACGGAGCGCACCACCGTCACGCGGTCCATGATCTTGGCGATGCGCGGCAGCAGTTCGCACACCCGCACGCCGGGCAGCACGCTCGGAATCGACTTCAACTCGCCCTGTACCTCCGCGGGCGCGTCGGGCTTCGGGTCGAAGGTCTCGTGCTGCGGCGGCGAGCCGTAAGGGAACAGCAGGATGCACGCCTTCGCCTTGCCGAAGGACGAATCGCTCCTGAGCGGGGGGCGTAAGCCCCCTGTGTCGCTCGCAGTTGCCTTGAGCTTCAAGAACGACGGCAGCGTGAGGCCGAACGCGCCCAACCCGCCGACGTGCAGCAGGTCGCGCCGGGTCAGGCCGTCGCAGAGTTTCGTCGGTGAACCGGTGAGGCGAAGCACGGGAAACCTCAACTCGTGGTCCGGTCACTCCGTGACCGGTCTTCGGAACCCGGTCACGG
>SXHE01000395.1 GCA_005773755.1 Planctomycetia bacterium | reverse complement strand
GGCGCGTGGACCGACCGCCTGCGCGATCCGGCCGTGCGCGCGAGCCTGATCGGGGTGAACCAGATGGCCGACGACGCCGCGCGCGCGGCCCCGCGCGCCGCCGCGGTCGTCGCGCTCGCCGAACTGATGCGCCGGACGGGCCTGGACCCGTCGGCGGTACTCGCGTCCGCCCGCGTCCGCTACCCGGCCGACTTCGAGCTGGCGTTCGTGCTCGCGGAGTGGGACGTGGACGAGCGCCGCACCGCCGACGCGCTCGCCCGGTACGAGGCCGCCCGCGCGCTCCGGTCCGAGAACGCGGTCGTCTGGAATAACCTGGGCGCGGTCCTGTTCCTCAAGGGCGACACCGGCACCGCCGCCGCCGCGTTCGCCCGGTCCGTCGAACTGGACGCCACGTACCCTCACGCACACAACAACCTCGGCGCGACCAGGTATCTGCGCGGCGACCCCGACGGCGCGCTCGTCGCGTTCAAGAAGGCGATCGAACTCGACCCCGACCACGCGCCGGCCCACAGCAACATCGGCAAGGTGCTGGCCGACCGCAACGACCGCGCCGGGGCCGTCGCCGCGTACGAGACGGCGCTGAAGATCGACCCCGCGCACCTCAACGCCCACATGGGCCTCGCCAACCTTCGGGCCGAAGCGGGCGACCACGCCGCGGCGATCCGCGCCTTCAAGAAGGCGCTCGAGGTCGATCCGGGGCACGCCCCCGCTTTCAACAACATGGGCAACGCGCTCGCGAAGTCGGGCGACCCGGACGCGGCAATCGACGCCTACAAGAGAGCCATCGAACTCGACACGAACTACGCCCCCCCGTGGCACGGGCTGGGCAGCCTGCTCGAAAGTGCTAAGGACCACGACGGCGCGGCCGCGGCGTTCGAGAAGGCGCTGGCGATCGACCCCAAACAGGTCTCGGCGCTGATCGATCTGGGAAACGTCCGCCGCCGACAGGGGAAGAAGGACGAGGCCGTGAAGCTGCTCAAGCGCGCGGCGGAACTCGACCCGAAGGACGCGGTCACCCACTACAACCTGGGCATCGCACTGGACGCGTCCGGCGACGAGAGGGGCGCGGCCGCGGCGTACCGCGAAGCGATCAGGCACCGGCCGGGGTTCTTCCAGGCGCACACGAACTTGAGCGGCGTGCTGAACGATCTGGGCGACCACGACGGCGCGCTCGCCGCCGCCCGCGAGGCGATGAAGTGCGACCCGAAGGACAGCCGGCCGCACAACAACGCCGGCATCGCGCTGATTCACAAGCGGGACTTCGACGGTGCGGTGGCCGCATTCCGCGAGGCCGTGCGCCTCGACCCCAAGAACGAGAGCGCCCGCGACAACCTGGAACTGGCCCTCAAGGAGAAGGCCGCGTTCGAGCGCACCGCGCCGCCGCCCCGCGAGAAGAAGTGACCGCGCTGGTGTGCGGCACAAGCTCCGTCACATTCCCCACTTCGCGCGCAGGTCCCCGGTGCCGCCCCGCACGGGGGCCGGGGGGAGATCCCAAAGCGTAACGGTGCCGGTGCCGGTGCCGGTGGCGATGTGGTCGCCCTTCGGCGAAAAGGCGACGTGCGTGACCGGACCGGCGTGGTGCATCGCCGCGCCCATCGGCAGACCGGTGGCGGCGTCCCAGAACCGCGCGGTCCCGTCGCGGCTCCCGGTCAGCAGCACCCTCCCGTCCGGGCTGACGGCGACCGCGACCACGGCCCGCTCGTGGGCCATCGCGGGCACGCCGACCGGTCGGCCGGTCGCCGCGTCCAGCAGCTCCGCCACGCTGTCGCGGCGCGCGACCAGCACGCTCTTGCCGTCGGGCGTGTACCGCGCGTCGAGCAGCTCGTCGCCGGCCTTCCATTCGCGCAGCACGTCGAGCGTGTCGCCCCTCAGGAACACCACGCGGTCCGCGTACGACACCAGCACCTCGCCCCCGTCCGGGCGCACGGCCATCGCGCCGAGGGTGACGCCGGACGGGAGCACGGTCGCCGGCTGGCGCGCGGCGCGGACGGCGAGCGTTGCCGGGTCGTACCGGGCCACGACGGACGTGCCCATCACGTACAGGCCGCCGGCCGCGGACTCGAGGCGGAACACGCGCCCGAGAGGGGCCGACGTGGGCACGTCCTTCACCTGGCGGCCGTCCGGAAGCGGGAGCCGGTTGAACCCGTCGCGGTGCCCGCGGTACACGCCGGGGCGCGCCGGGTCCGCGTCGTAGCACATCGAGAGCGCGCTGCGGGGGACGCGCTCGACCGAGTGCAGCCGGGCCCCGCTGAGCGGGTCGAACAGGTCGAACGTGACCTCGTCGGTGGCGGCCAGGCGGGTTCCGTCCGGGGCGAAGCACAGCCCGCGGATGCGCCCGCCCGGCCCGCCCACCGAGAGCACGTCGCCCGGCGGATCGGGCAGTTCGCACAGGTGGACCGCGCTGCCCGCGCCCACGGCGTACCGGTCCGAGTCCGGGCGGAACTGCGGGCGCGTCACCGCGCCGCCCAGGCGCAGCGGCACGCCCACCGGCTGGCCCGTGTCGCGGTGCCAGCACCGCACGTTCCCGTCGCCGTCTGTGGCGATCAGGTACGGGCGCTTGGGGGCGAACGCGACCCCGTTCCCGTACGCGCCGGCCAGGTTCAGTTCCAGCACCACCTCGAAGGTCCGCGCGTCGAGCACCCAGACGACCCCCTCCGGCCCGGTGGCGGCGACCCGCGCGCCGTCCGGGGACACGGCCACGTCGATGACCCACCCGCGGAACGTGCGGGCCCGTAGCTCGACGCCGCGCACCGTGTCCCACGCGCGGACCGTACCGCCCCGGTCGCCGGTGTACGCGCGGGTGCCGTCGGGCGAAAGGGCGCGCACCTGGAGGCTGTCGGTCTCGACCGGAACCGGCGGCGCGCGCCACCCGGCGAACGAGCCGCCGACGGCGAGCCCGGCCCACGCGCTGCGGGCGAGTACGGTGTGAGCCGGGCGCACGCGCGTGCCCGCCGGCGCGGGCCGGGCTGCCAGGTCCCAGCGGGTCAGCCCGTTCGCGCCGTCGCTGGCCCACAGCACGGTGTTCGAGGCGAACGCCAGCGCCCACAGGTTCGGGCCGTCCGGGGCCGCGTCGAAGGAGAGCACCGGGTCCGGGCGGTCGACGTTCCAGAGCGTCACCTTGCGGTCGGTGCCGCCGGCGGCCACGGTCCTCCCGTCCGGGCTGATCGCCAGCGCCCAGTAGGACACTCGCCGCTCGGCGAGGCCGGGGAGGAACGCCGGGGCCGGCTTGAACGTGTGGACCCGCGCGCCGGTGTCGACGTCCCAGAGGTGCGCCTCGCCGAACCGCCCCGCGGTAACCAGGCGCGCCCCGTCCGGGGTGAACGCGCACCGCATCGGCTGTTCGGTGTGGGACAGCGCGCGGGTCGGGCCGGAGAGCTCGCGGGGCCACGCGGCCAGGTTCACCCGCGCCACCCGCGCGAGGTCCGCCTGCCCGGTGTGCTCGGCCAGCTCGACCACGCGCGCGAACAGGGCCAGCCCCTCGGCCACGCGCCCCTCCTCGCACGAGGCGACCGCGCGGCCGAACTCCAACTGCGCCGTCTGGCGCTCGACCTCGCGCAGCGATTCGCTGGCCCGCTCCGCCTCTGCGCGCGCGCCGGCTTCGGCAACCTGCATCTTC
>SXHE01000394.1 GCA_005773755.1 Planctomycetia bacterium | reverse complement strand
GGAGTTCATCACCGCGGTCCGCGCGCGGCGCGCCTACGCCGCCGTGCGCCTGGTGATGGTGACGACCGAGACCGAACAGGAACAGGTGCTCCGCGCGCTGGGCGCGGGCGCGAACGAGTACGTGATGAAGCCGTTCACGAGAGAGATTCTGGTGGCGAAGCTGAGCCTGCTCGACGTCTTCGGAGACTGACCCGTGCCGAGGATTCGCGTACTCGTCGTCGATGACGCGGTGGTGTTCCGCCGGCTGGTCTCCGACGAACTCTCGGCCGACCCCGCGCTCGAAGTCGTGGGCACCGCGGCCAACGGCAAGATCGCGCTCGCTAAGCTGACCCAGGTGAACCCGGACGTCGTGATTCTGGACGTCGAGATGCCCGAAATGGACGGGCTGGCGACGCTCCGCGAGATCCGCAAGTCGCACCCGCGGCTCCCGGTTGTGATGTTCAGCGCGCTGACCGAGCGCGGGGCCGAAGTGACACTCGACGCGCTCTCGCTCGGAGCGACCGGGTACTTTCCCAAGCCGTTCGGCACCCGCGGCATGACCGATTCTCTGCGGGTCATCCGCACCGACCTGATCCCACAAATCAAGGCGCTCTGCGCGCGCACGACGCCGGCCCCCGCCGGGCCCGCGAGCAGTCGGCGGATCGCGGGCGGTTCGCACTGTGGGCGATTGGACGCAGTGCCCGTGTCAAACTCGACGGGCATCCGCTCGCCGGCCTCTCCCCCCCCAGCCCGGATCGACGTGGTGGCGGTGGCCGCATCGACCGGTGGGCCGAACGCGCTGACCGACGTGCTCGGCGCGCTGCCCGCGGACCTGCCGGTGCCGGTGGTCGTGGTGCAGCACATGCCGCCGACGTTCACCAGGCTGCTGGCGGACCGGCTGAACGCGCGGGGACCGCTGCGGGTCCAGGAGGGGCGGGCCGGCGAGCACCTCGCGCCGGGGTGCGTGTGGATCGCGCCCGGCGACTTCCACATGAGCACCGTCGGGGACGGGGGGCAGGTGCGGCTACTTGTTCACCAGGGTGTGCCGGAGAACTCGTGCCGCCCGGCCGCGGACGTGCTGTTCCGCTCAGTGGCGCGATCGTTTGGGGCGAACGTACTCGCGGTGGTGTTGACCGGGATGGGCCAGGACGGCCTGCGCGGCTGCGAGGTGGTGAAGGAGGCCGGTGGGCAGGTCATAGTACAGGACGAAGAAACGTCGGTGGTGTGGGGTATGCCGGGGTTCGTGTCGCGGGCCGGGCTTGCGGACAAGGTGCTGCCGCTGCCGCAGGTCGCTCTGGAAATCGTGCGCCGCGCGCGAGCCGTGCGGGGGGACGGGCGATGAGTCCCGACGAGTTCGCCTTCGTGTGCCGGTTCGTGCGCGAGCGCAGCGCTCTCGTGCTCGAACCCGGCAAGGAGTATCTGGTCGAGGCGCGGCTCACATCGGTCGCGCGCGCGCTCCATCTCAACTCCGTCAGTGAGCTGATCGGCCGGTTGCGGGGCGCGCCGAGCCAAGAGGTACGCACGCGCGTGGTCGAAGCGATGGTGACGACCGAGACGTCGTTCTACCGCGACGCGCACCCGTTCGAGTCGCTGCGCACCGCGGTGCTGCCCGAACTCATCACGCGCCGCGCCGCGGCCCGGCGGCTGAACGTGTGGTCGGCCGCGTGCTCCACCGGGCAGGAGGCGTACAGCTTCGCGCTGATGGTGCGGGAACACTTCCCCGAACTCGGCGGCTGGGACGTGAAGGTGCTCGCCACCGACCTGTCGGGTGAGGTGCTGGCGAAGGCCCGCGAGGGGAAGTATTCGCAGCTCGATGCCAACCGTGGGCTGCCGGCCGCGCTGCTGGTGAAGCACTTCCGCCAGCAGGGAACCGGCTGGCAGTTGAACGAGAACGTGCGCCGCGCGGTCGAGTTCCGCGAGCTGAACCTCGTGCGCCCCTGGCCGGTGCTGCCGAAGATGGACGTCGTGTTCCTGCGCAACGTGTTGATCTACTTCGATGTCGAGACCAAGAAGAGCGTTCTGAACCGCGCGGCCCGGCTGCTCAACCCGGACGGCTACCTGATCCTGGGCGGCGCGGAAACGACGCTCAACCTCGACACGCCGTTCCGCCGCGTGGACGCACTCAAGGGCGGCTTGTACCAACTGACTTCGTGAGGAGCGCGCCCGTGAACGCGACCGATGAACTGAGCGCCCCGCTCGCCGAGGCCGTGGCCGTGGCACTGCGCGAGATGGCGGCGGTGGAGTCGGGGCTTTGTGAGATCGGTACGGGCGCGCCGGGCGAAGTGTCGGCGATCATCCCGGTCGCGACCGCGGCCGGTGCGGGCTACGTCGCACTGCACTTCACGGTGGCGAGCGCGAACGAACTCGCGCGCCGCGTACTCGCGCGGGCCGAGGCCGGCGAAGGGGACGACGCGACCCGGCGCGACTGTCTGGGCGAGGTGGCGAACGTGGTCGCGGGGCAGGCGAAGACGCTGCTGTACGGCACGCCCTACCACTTCACGCTCTCGACCCCGCGCATTGTGTTCGGCGACCCGGCCCGCGACGACGGCGCGCGGGTGCTCGCTTTCGGCAGCGAGATCGGCAACTTCGTGCTGCACGCCCGATTGCCTACTTGATCGACCCCAGATACGCCAACAAGTCGGCCATCTGTTGGAGTGGTATCTTCTCTTCCAACCCTTCGGGCATCGCGGACAGGCCGCTGCTCTTGAGCGTTGCGATGTTCACGCGCTGGACTGTCTCGCTCATGCCGTCGGTCTTTCGGATCGTCACCGTATTCGCGGTCTCGGCCGAAATCATCCCGCTGATGATCGTGTCGTCCGATGTGATGAGCAGGTACGAGTAGTACTGCGGCAGCACCTCGCGGTTCGGGTCGATGATGTTCGCCAACACCGATTCCGTGCCGCGGTTCTTGATCGACGCCAGATCGGGGCCGACGTTCTCGCCCACGCCTTCGAGCTTGTGACACGCGGCGCAGTGTTCCTTGAAGACCACCTTCCCCTTCGTCACGTCGCCCTTCATGTCGAGCGCCTTCTCGTACTTCTTGATGACCTCCGCGCGCTTGGAGACGGCGCTTGCGCCGAACAACTTCGCGGCGCGCGTGCGGGCCTTCTCGTCGGGCGACTTCAGGAGCAGTTGGACGCGCGCCGGGTCGAGGTCCGTCGGCAGTACCGCCTTCTTCTCCACGGCGTCGAGGAACGCCCCGACCCACGCGGCGCGGGCGAGGAGCGTTTCGGTCGCGGTGGCACGAATCCTCGGACTCATCGCCGGCCACGCGGTCAGCACGATCTGCGGCACGTCGGCACTGTCGAACTTGGCGAGCACTTCGAGCGCCGCGAGCTGCACCGGCTGCGGTTGCTTCACGTCGAGACACTTCGCGAACAGCGCCTTGCTGTCGGCGAATGGCGCGAGCGCGAGCGTGCGGATCGCGGCGGCGCGGGCGTCGGGGTCGGCCTGGTCGTCGCCCGCGAGCTTGTGCGCGTCGGCGATCAGGTCCGCGAGGACCGCGCCCGCCTTGCCGGTCAGCAGCCCGCCGAGCTTCGCGCGCGCCACGGCCGGCAGCTTCGCGACGAACGCTTGCACCAGCTCGCGCGAAAGCGCCTTCTCGCCTTCCGGCAGCGCGTTGAGCGCTTTCACTACCGCGGCCACCTCGTCGGCGCGGTTCGCGCTCGCGACTTGCGCGACCAACGCCAGCAGTAGCGTTTTCCCGCTCGCGGTGGCGCGGTACTTGGCGTCGCCGGTGAGCAGCGCGAACAGCGCGCCGCCGCGCTCGTTGGCGGAACACAGGATCGCGAGCCGCACGGAAGCGTTGTCGCTGTCCTTGCGAGCAAGTTCCGCGAGTTGCCTCGTCGCGCTGTCCTGCCGGAACGAGCCGAGCGTGAACGCGAACTGATACCGCACGCGCGGGTCGGGATCGTTGACGAGTTCCTCGAACCGGTTCGCCAGCCCCGCGGACAGGCCGAAGGTTTCGGCCAGCCGCAGGGCGTGTTCGCGCACGCGCGGGTTCTCGTCCACGAGGGCCGCGATGATCTGCGTGGAGACGAGCGATTTCAACCCGCGGAGCGCGTAGAGCGCGTGAACCCGCGCCTGCGGCGAAGCCCCGCGCGCGGCCATCCGCCGCAACGGTTCGGTCGCTTCCTTGTCCTGCCGCTGGTACAGCAGCCGGGCCGCGGTGTCGCGCGTCCAGCCGTTCGCGCTTTCGAGTTGTGCGACCAGTTCCACCGTCGTGGCAGTGCTCATCTGCGGCAACTTCGGGCGCGCGAACGTGTCCGGCACGATGCGCCAGATGCGCCCCTTGTCGACGCCCGCAGCCAGATCGACGTGCTTCAACACTTGTGGCGGCAGGAACGCCGCGCCCTCGATCAGTTCGCGGTACATATCGACGACGTACAGGCAGCCGTCCGGCCCGTTGGCGAACTGCACCGGGCGGAACCAGTTGTCCTTTGAGGCGAGGAACTCGCGGCCCTTCTCCGCGCGCACCGCGGACCAGCTCAGCCCCTTCGGTTCCAGCTTCGCGCGGTAGACGAGGTTGTTTGCGACCTCGCCCACGAAGACGTTGCCGCGGTGCGATTGCGGGAACGCGTCACCGCGATAGACCGTTATGCCGGTCGCGCCCGTGAAGAAGCCGAACGGCTGGCCGCCCTCGTCGGAACCGGGAACGAGCTTATCCTTCCGCAAGCGCGTGCGAGCTTCGCGCCACGGCTCCGGCGGGCTGATCTTGTGCAGGTTCGGGTAGCGCCCGGCCGCGTTGATGTCCGTGACCGGCGACGGCGCGACCACGAATGGGTTGCGGTTCGCGTACCGCGCGTCGTAGGTCAGGTGCTCGATGGGATTGCTGTTGTCGCACACGAACGTGTCGCCCCAGTCGTCGAGCGTCATGCCGTGCTGCCCGCCGCCGCTGGTCGGCTCGAAGGTGTTCGTGCGCGGGTCGAAACGGATGTTCTGCCGCCGCGCGAGGACCGCGGGCGCGTCGGGCTTGTCCGCGGCGCGCAGGTTCCCGCCGGCCAACCCGGTCGCGATGTGGAACCGATTGTCCGGTCCCCAGCGGAACGAGTTCAGCATCGCTTCGCCGGCCTTGTCGCGCTCGAACCCGGTCAGCACCTTCTTCTTGATGTCGGCCTTGCCGTCGCCGTCGGTGTCTTTGAAGTACCACAGATCGGGCACGACGCCGACGAACACGCCGCCGTCCCAGCACGCCACCGCGACCGGCGAATCCAGGTCGTCAACGTAGGTCGTGGCCTTGTCGTACGGGCCGTCGCCCTTCGTCGATTCGAGCATGACGACGCGCCCGCGCACCTTCGGCGGGTTCGGGTTCGCGTACTGGTTGTACTCCGGGAACTCGGCGACGAAGAGCCGGCCGTTCTCGTCGAAGTCCATTGCCACCGGCGAGCGAATCAGCGGCTCGCTCGCGACCAGTTCGACCTTGAAGCCGGGTGCGACATCGAAAGCCTTGAGCGACTCGGCCGGCGTCATCGGCTTGGGGTTGGTGAACCCCGCGAACGGGTCCGGCTTCTTGTCGTCGGCCAGCGCGAAGGGGAGGGCGAGCAGCGCCGCGACGAGGGGCG
The DNA here is from genome assembly GCA_005773755.1 of Planctomycetia bacterium. Classification (GTDB taxonomy): domain Bacteria; phylum Planctomycetota; class Planctomycetia; order Gemmatales; family Gemmataceae; genus Gemmata. The sequence continues at coordinate 649 of SXHE01000394.1, read as the reverse complement.
CGAACCGGTAGAGCGAAGGCATGACGCGACCTCGTGGCGAGCGGCTGATCTCGATACGCCAAAGGCGTTGTATCCAATCGCCGCGGCGTCACCACGGCATTGCGCGCCCGACCCGGACTCACGCGCGCCCGTCGTTCACGGCCCAAAAAAAAGAAACACCGCCCGGTTCGCGCCGGGCGGTGCGCGTCGGTTCACGGACGTGCTCACATGAGCGCGGTCTTGATCGCCTTGATCGGGTTGATCCGCACGCGGTAGTGGGCCGGCTTGTCCTTCGTCGTGTACTCCTTGCCGTTGAGCGGGTTCTTCTTCGTTTCCCCACCCTTCTTGGCTTCCTTGTAGGAACGGGTCAGCCGGGCGAGACCGGGGAACACGAACTTGCCGGCCGACTTCAGTGGGTCGGTCACGGTGCTGACGATCTCGCCCAGCAGCGCCTCGACCTGCTTCTTGCTCAGTTCGGACTTGGTCGCGAGGTGGGCGACGAACGCCGATTTGGTCATCGCCTTCTTCGCGGCCTTCTTCGCACTTGCCTTTGCCTTCGCCATGATCGTGACTCCGTAAACGGGTGACGGAAAACGGGAAACTGCCAGAAAACTAAGGGGTTTCGCTCGGTACGTCAACAAGACAACGCGAAATCCCCTGAAATATCTGG
>SXHE01000393.1 GCA_005773755.1 Planctomycetia bacterium | reverse complement strand
GAGCGCAACGCCGACAAGGACCGCGTGGTGACGCCCGGCCTGCCGCAGTTCCTCGCCCCGGACGGCTTCAAGTTCGCGCCCGTTAAGTTGCCTGCGCTTGCGTACCGGCCCGGCGCGCGGCCGGAACTGCTCGCCGGGCACCGCAAGGTGGCCGAAGCGAAGCTGAGCGCCGCGAAGGACGCGCTCACACTGGCAATCGCGGCGCGCGCGCAGCTTCCGAAGCTAGAAGCCCCCGGCAAGGAACCGGAGCCGCCGAAGGTTGTGGAAGGGAAGCTGACCTTCAAAGACGACTTCGCGAAGGCCAACGCAGAGCTGTGGGAACTCGGCGCGGGCACGTGGAAGTACGACAAGGGCAAGCTGCTTCAGCAAAAGGCCGACGGCGACCGGTCGCACGTCCGTAGTAAGAGCGCGCACCCAGTTGACTTCGAGGCCAAGCTGAACTTCGCCATCACAGGCGGCGGGCAGTACAAGTCCGTCGGCGTGTCGTTCGACGCGGGCGACGGCAACGAGGTGCTCGTGTACGTCAGCGGCGGCGGGAACAAGCTGCAAGTGGCGTACAAGTCCGGCGCGGATTACGTCTATCCAACCGGCGGCGCGGTCAACATGCCGATCCCGTCGAACAAGCCCCTCGAACTGACGGTCCGCGCGCGCGGTACGCTCGTGAACGTCTCCTTCAACGGCGAGCACACGCTCGGTTACACGCTGCCGATCGCGCGCAAGGCCGGCAAGATCGACCTCATCACCTATACCGCGACCGCCGAGTTCACCGGCTTCACCCTGCGCGAACTACCGAAGGGAACGCCGCTGCTGCAACCTGGCGCGAAGCCGGGCACCGCGGTGAAACTGACGCCGGAGGTCGCCGCCGCGAACGTGGTCGCGGCGGAGAAGGCCGTCGCCGTCGCGGAGGCCGAGATTGCGGCGCTCGAAGCTCGCGCGAAGGCCGACGCCAGTTCGGACAAGGCCGATGCGAAGCTGGCCGCGAAAGCGGAAAAACTGGTCACGGTGGCGACCGCGGACCTCGCGCTGGCGCAGGCCGACGCCGCGGTGAGGGCCGCCGCGCCGGCCGGCAAGCCGGCCGCGGAGCAGAAGCGCAAGGCCGCCGAAGCCGCGCTGACCGCGGCGCGCAAGGCCGCGGAGAACCCCGGCGAAACCTACACGCCGTTCCCCGGCGCGGTGCGCTCGGCGGAGTCGAACCTCGACGGCCGCCCGAAGTTCGGGCCGTTCCCGGACACCAGCACCGGCCGGCGCACCGCCCTCGCCAACTGGATCGCCAACCCGAAGAATCCGCTCACGGCGCGCGTCGCGGTCAACCACCTGTGGCTCCGGCACTTCGGCCGCCCTCTGGTCGCGAACGTGTTCGAGTTCGGCCGCCGCGGAACCGCACCCTCGCACCCCGAACTGTTGGATTGGCTGTCTGTGGAGTTGGTAGAGAAGAAGTGGAGTTTCAAGCACCTGCACAAGCTCATGGTCACGAGCGCCGTCTACCGCCTCTCCAGTTCGAGCGCGAGCGCAGATGCCGCGGCGAAGCTCGACGGCGAGAACCGCTACTACTGGCGCATGAACTCGACGCGCATGGACGCGAACACGATCCGCGACAGCCTATTGCACCTCGCCGGCGACCTCGACCCGACGCCGAGCGGCCCGCCGGTGCCGGCCGCGCTGCAGGAGGCCAGTCTCCGCCGGTCGCTGTACTTCTTCCACTCGCACAACGAGCACAACAAGCTGCTCGACATCTTCGACAACGCCAACGTGCTGGACTGCTACCGGCGCACGGAGAGCATTGTGCCGCAGCAGGCGCTCGCGCTGTGGAACAGCCGACTCGCGCAGATGAGCGCCGCGAAGATCAACGACGCGCTCCACGCCAAGCACAAGGACGCCGACGACGCGCGGTTCGTGACCGCCGCGTTCGAGACGGTGCTGGGTACGTCACCCACAAAGGACGAACTCGCGGTGTGCCTCGAAGCGCTCACCGAACTGCGCGCGGAGCTGAAGGCGGTGCCCCTCGCGGATCAGACGAAGCGTGTGCGGCTGCAACTGGTGCAGGCGCTCATCAACCACAACGACTTCGTCACCGTCAGGTAGAAGCTAAGGTCTCACGCAACGGCGCGAAGGGGCAGCAATACGAATCTCACGCCAAGGCGCGAAGGCGCAAAGAAGGCAGAAGAGTTTTGACAGGATGAACACGATGAACAGATATGGAAAGACGAAGTGCGGGGCATGCCCTTTCTGAATCAATCCTGTTCATCCTGTCAAAACTCTTCTGCCTTCTCCTGTCTTCTTTACGCCTTCGCGCCTTGGCGTGAGATTCCGTCTTTTCGCGGAGCTTGCCGCGTGCGGCCCGTTCGCGGACATTAGCCCCATGAACGCAACCCCCGCGCGCACCAGCTACGACGAGGTTCCATACGACAGCCTGCCGTTCGCGCAGTCGCACCCGGCGCGGCTGGCGACGGTCGCAACACTGTTCGGCCTCAAGCCGCCGCAGGTGGACCGGTGCCGCGTGCTCGAACTGGGCTGCGCGTCCGGCGGCAACATCATCCCTCTAGCGGAGGCGCTACCGAACAGTTGGTTCGTCGGCGTCGACCTCTCTTCGCGGCAGATCGCCGACGGCGAACAGTTGATCCGCAAGACCGGCCTCGCCAACGTCAGCCTGCGGCACGCCAGCATCGCGGACATCGACGACACCTACGGCCAGTTCGATTACATCCTGTGTCACGGCGTGTTCTCGTGGGTGCCGCGCGACATTCAGGAGAAGATCTTCGAGGTGTGCGCTCAGCGGCTCACGCCCACCGGGGTCGCGTACATCAGTTACAACACCTACCCCGGCTGGCACATGCGCGGCATGATCCGCGACATGATGCGGTACCACGCCTTCCGGTTCGAGACCCCCGAACAGCGGATCGGCCAGGCCCGCGCACTGCTCGACTTCCTCGCCGCGTCCGCCAAGCAGGACGGCGGCGCGTATAACGTGCTGCTCCGCAACGAACTGGAGTTCATGAAGAACCAGTCCGACTACTACCTCTATCACGAGCAACTCGAAGACGTCAACGAACCGGTGTACTTCCACACGTTCATGGAGCGCGCGGGCAAGCACGCGCTGCGGTACCTGGGCGAGACCCGGATCACCACGATGGTGACGGGCAACTTCGGCGCGGACGTGCAGAAGACGCTCGCGGTGCTCTCGACCGATCAGGTGCAGACCGAGCAGTACCTCGACTTCGTCCGCAACCGGATGTTCCGCGAGACGCTCCTGATTCGCGCGGACCAGCAGCCGAACTGGGGCATCGACCCGGAGCGCGTGTACGGGCTGAACGTGGCGTGCGGGGCGAAGGTGGTGAGCAAGACCGTGGACCTGCAATCGGACGCCCCGGCCCAGTTCCAGAGCCGCAGCGGGATGAGCCTCTCCACCACGGCCCCACTGTTCAAGGCCGCGATGCTGGCGCTCAACGAGGCCTGGCCCGCGACGCTGCCCTATGTCGAAGTGTTGCACCAAGCGGTGACGAAGCTCGGCCGGCTGGCGACCGGTGAAGACCTGGCCGCGCTCGCGACCGGGTTCCTGAACGCCTACGTCGCGTCGGACGTGATCGAGCTGCATGCGACGCCGGTGACGTTCGCGCGCGTGCCGGGCGAGAAGCCGGTGGCGCTGTGCCACGCCCGCGTGCGGGCCGCGGAGGGGAACGCGCGGGTCGCCAACCGCCGGCACGAACTGGTTCAACTGACCGACCTTCACATCCGACTGGTTCCGCTGCTCGACGGCACCCGCGACCGCGCCGCGCTAACCGACGCGCTGGTCGAACAAGCTCAGGCCGGGTTGCTGACGGTGCAGAAGGGCGGCCAGCCGATCGCGGACCCGGAGGAGCTGCGCACCGCACTGGCCGCGACCCTCGGCCCCGCGCTCGACGCGCTCGCCCGCGACGCACTGCTCGCGGGGTGAGCCGCGCCGGGCAACTCGTTCGGTGCCGCGCGCACCCTCACCGAAGACCCGGCACGAGGCGACCATGTCCGACGAAAAGGCGCTACTAGCGGCAATCTGGGCGCACCCGCATGAGGACACCCCGCGCCTGATGTACGCCGACTGGCTCGACGAACACGGCCAGAGCGAGCGCGCGGAGTTTATTCGCGTGCAGATTGAAGCCGAACGCCAGCGAGACAATCCCAGTTGGACACAGTTCGGTGAGCGAGCGAAGCAACTTCTCGAAGCGCACGAAGCGGAGTGGATCGAACCGTTCGGATGGATCTCGCTTGGAGGGAAAACGAAGGTCTACGTTTCCGAGCCGACCCCAGACGGCTGGGGTGGGAGTGTAGAACTCAACTGGATCGATCCCAATCCATCGGATATGGGCGACGTGGCCCCTTGCTACGAACGGGGGGTCGAGTTTCATCGTGGGTTCCCGCGCGCGGTGCGGCTGGAGCCGCCCGCCCTGCTAACGGTACCGACACCCGGACAACCGGCCGGACCACGGCCAACTCTCTTCGTGAAGTGGGAACAACAGTGGCCTGATCGCCAGTGGCCGATCAACAACTGGGCGGCGGTGAGCACCGGCCTGCGCTCGGGTTGGTTTGCGAACTGGTTCTTCACCAACTTCAACTATGAATGCGGCTGGGTGCGACCGCTGATCGCTGATTCGGAAACAGCACGCGGGGTAATTGGTCTGCACATCGAAGGAGACGGGCACACCGAGCCAGACGAAGCGGAAATGACACGGTTGTTCTCAAACGCACCAATACTGGAAGACGTACTTCTAAAATCCCCGCGCTGGACCCCAAACTTACTCCGAGCGCTCGGATCGACGCACTTGGGCCGGCTACTCCGCCTCGACTACGACGGAACGTGGAGCGAGCACTCGGCCGGAAGCGCGCTCCGAGCAATGTGCGAAGCCGGCCCGTGGCCTCAACTTGTCGGCTTGACTCTCCACGGTCTAGAAGGCGTCGGCCAAGATGTTGTGCAACTGATCCGACCCGACACATTCGCCGCGCTCAAGCGCCTTGCGTTCTGGGACCGCGGGGGCACACGGGAGTTCTTCTCTGCCCTTCTCGCTTGCCCTTACCTCGCGCATGTCCAGTGCATCGAATACTGGGGCCGCGAAGCTGCTCTGGAACAGCTACGCGACGAATCCTGCGGACGTTTCGTCTACAAGTAACCCGCACCCGCTTACTTCACCGCGCTGCTCACCGTGCTGGCGATGTAGTCGCGGTTGAGCTGGGCGATGTGTTCGACGCTGATCTCCTTCGGGCACGCGGCCTCGCACTCGTTGATGTTCGTACAGTGGCCGAAGCCGTCGCGGTCGTGCTGGGCCACCATCGTGCGCACGCGGTCCTTGCGCTCGGCCTGGCCCTGCGGCAGTTGGGCGAGATGGCTCACCTTTGCGCTCAGGAACAGCATCGCGCTGGCGTTCGGGCACGCGGCCACGCACGCCCCGCACCCGATGCACGCGGCGGCGTCCATCGCCCGGTCCTGATCGACCTTCGCGACCGGGAGCGCGTTCCCGTCCGGCGCGCCGCCGGTGTTCACGCTCACGAACCCGCCCGACTGGATGATGCGGTCGAACGCGGACCGGTCGCACACCAGGTCCTTGATAACCGGGAACGCCTTCGCGCGCCACGGCTCGATGTACAGCTCCGCGCCGTCCGCGAAGCTGCGCATGTGGAGCTGGCAGGTGGTGGTGCCCTTCTCCGGGCCGTGCGCCAGGCCGTTAATCATCAGCGCGCACGAGCCGCAGATCCCCTCGCGGCAGTCGTGGTCGAACGCGACCGGCTCCTCGCCGCCGCGCGTGAGCTGCTCGTTAAGGGTGTCGAGCATCTCGAGG
>SXHE01000392.1 GCA_005773755.1 Planctomycetia bacterium | reverse complement strand
GTGCCCGGCGCGCGGGTGTGTACGGTCGATGAAGCGCTCGACTTCCTCAAAGAACTAGACCGGCAGAACAAGTGGAAGTAATAGTAGGCCTCATGTCACACCCACTGCTAGCGTCGTTCCCGGTCGTGATCGAACTCGATGTCGGCTGGAGCGACATGGACTCGTTCGATCACGTCAGCAACCTGGTGTACTTCCGGTACTTTCAGGACGCGCGGCTCGTGTACCTGGAACAGACCGGCTGGTTGCAAACGAAGCGCGACATCGGGCAGGGGCCGATCCTCAAGAGCACGAACGCGACCTACCGGAAGCCGCTCAAGTTCCCCGATCACATCTGGGTCGGGGTGCGGATCACCGAGTTTCAGCCGGACCGGGTGACGTTCGAGCACAAGGTGGTGAGCCGGGCGTGGAACGCGGTGGCGTGCGAGGGCACCGCGGTCGTGGTGAGTTACGACTACCGCGCGGATGCGAAGTGCCCGATCCCGGACGCGGTGCGCGCGGCGATGGACGTGCTGGAAACGAAAAAACCGGCGGGCTAACGCCCGCCGGTTCTGTTCGGCCGCTCGCGTTAGCGGTTCAGATCGAGCATGAAGAAGTCGCGCGGGCTGCGGATGTGCGGGTGGTGCGGGAACACCAGCGTGCCCTGGGCCTGGCCGTAGCCGCCCGGGTAGCCGTTCGGGTTGTAGGCCGGGCCGCCCTGACCGTAGCCCATCTGCGGGTAGTAGTACGACGGCGGAACCGTGGCCGGTTCCTTGTGGGTCGAGAGGCGGAACAACCGCTTCAGGCGCGGGTTCAGGCCGTACGGCTCCGGGGTGCCGGTGTACGCGCCGCCCTGCCCCATCAGCGTGTTCGGGTTGCCGCCCATTTGCGGCATCTGCCGACCGGACGGCTGACCCTGACCGCCCTTTGGCGGCGCGCCCGGCCCGCCCCAGTCCGTCCGCGCGGCACTCGTCGCCAAGCCCAGCGCGAACAGCGCCAAGAGCATCCGTTTCATGTGCGTACCCCTTCCGTGGTGGAATCGGTACGACCTGTATCGGCACGCCGTGCGGGTCTACGCCAGAGATTCCAGAGAATTGCTCAACGGTTCATCAGCGATAGGCCGTACATCAGCAGGCCGAAGGAACACAGCGCGACCATGCCCGTGCCCGTCGCGCCGGCGGTCAGCCAGCGCGTGACCGCGTTCTCTTCGGTGACCTGGGCCGCGAGCGAGGTGCGCAACTGACGGTTCACGTCCTCGAACAGGACCGCGTCTTCCGAGAGCCAGCGGAGCGTGACCGTGCGCCCGGCCGCGAACGTGTCCACCTCGCACAGCACCCCGCCGCCGACCCACTGCTTGCCGCGCCGCTCGATCGGGCGACCGAGTTGCTCGAACGCCTCGACGAGCAGCGTCTCGAACGCCTCCGGTTCCACGTTGTACACGACCAGCGTTCGTCGCCGGGCCAGCAGCGTGAACCCGGCACAGCCGAGCACCACGAACAGGTAGAACAGCACGAACAGGGTCCAGGTGACGCGCTCCTGAACCCACGCGGCGCGGAGCGCCTCCGCGTTGCCGCGCATCCAGTAGCGGAAGTTCGATTGCAGGACGCTCAGCAGAACGCCGCCACCGATGACGACAAACCCGGACAGCGCGAACATGACGCCGACGTAGTCCCACGTACCGGACACCGGCGTGGGGTGATCGCGCCGCGTCACGCGCGCCAGCCACATGAGGTACAGGGCCAGGGGGACGAGGCAGAACACCCCGCACAGGCACACGGCAAGGATGTACGGTAAGACCAAAGGAGTCGATCCTCGCCAGTGGGCGCGGGCGGAACGCCCGTTCGGAGCATCATAGGCACGAAGGTCGTGGGGGCAAATCGCCGTCACTCCGCGACGAAGGGCTTCAGCTCGTCCGCGGTCATGCGGCGCTCGAAGTGCGCGCCGAGGAAGTAGTCGCCGGTTTCCAGCTTCTTCATGTGAATCACCCGCGCGGTGATCCGCAACATGTGGTCGCCTTCGATCTGCTCCAGGTAACCGGTGACGACCGCCCCGTGCTGGCGCGGCTCGGACACCAGCACGCTGATGCCGGTCGCGGAGATGTTCCAGACCAGGGCGAGCGCAGACGGCCCCGCGTCCTCGGCGTCGAGACGGCAGATGGTGCCCATCGCGGGCTGACGCCGCGGGGCGACCCGGCGCTCGGTTCCTGATGTCGGGATCGTACCGGGCGTGGCGGTCGTGGTGCTCATCGCGGGCCTCTCACGGTGTCCGCCCATTTTCCTCCGGAACACAACCGCTGCCAAGCGCCTTTTATGCCGCCTTGCGTTCGACGGTGGTTGCGCCGCCGAGTACACCGTCGAGATAGCCGAACAGTTCCGCCTCGAAGCGGTCCTTGCGGAACAGCACCGCTTGTCGGCGGGCCGCCCGCGGGTCGAACCGGTCCGCGGCGCGCTCGAACCGCTCGACGGCCTCGCACGCGGCATCGGTCGTCTGCTCCTCAAAGAACACGCCCGTGGGTTCGTTAGCAGTCCCCAGTGGTCGAACGGTCTCGTTCAGACCGCCGCGGGCGTAGCCGATGACCGGGCACCCGCAGGCTTGTGCTTCCAGCGGCACGATGCCGAAGTCTTCCTCACCGGGGAACAGCAGCGCCTTCGCCCGGCGCAGGTGGTCGCGAATCACCTCGTCCGGTTGCCAGCCGAGGAACGACACGTTCGGCCCTGCGGTCGCCTTCAACCTCGCCGCGTGCTGCCCGCTGCCGATCACGACCAACTTCTTGCCCAGTTTCGTGCAGGCGTCGATGGCGAGATCGAACCGCTTGTACGGGGCGAGCGCGGACACCACGAGGTAGAAGTCCTCGCGAGCCTCTGCGCCCGGTGTGTAGAAGTCGGTGTCCACGGGCGGGTAGATCACGGTGGCGGCTCGGCCGTAACAGTCGCGGATGCGGTCGCGGACGGTGTTGCTGATGGCGACGAAGTGCGTGACTCGGTCCGACGAGCGCCGGTCCCATTCGCGAATGCGCCCCAGCAGCGCATCGACGGCCCGCGCTTTGAGCTTGCCGACGAAGTCGGTTTTGCGGAAGTAGGCGTCCTTCATGTGCCAGGCGTACCGCATCGGGGTAAAGCAGTAACAGACGTGCGGCACGCCCTTCGGCGGGCGCGCGGACTTCGCCACCGCGTGACTGAGGCTCACGACGAGGTCGGCGTCGCTGACGCGCCACCCGGCCGCGAACGGCATGAGCGGCAACAGGTAGCGGTAATAGCGCTCGACGCGCGGCAGCGCGTTTAGGAAACTCGGCCGGACACGCACACCTTCGATTGTGGGCGACACGCTCCCGCGCTTGTGCAGCAGCGTGAGCAGCCGGGCGTCGGGCCAGCGGCGGCACAGCGGTTCGAGGCACTTCTCGCCGCCGCGCATCCCGGTGAGCCAGTCGTGAACCAGAACGACCCGTTGTTTCGCCGCGTCCATGCCGTCTCTCCGCGTTCGGAACCGCGTAGGAAAGATTCCGGGGCGGCGGAGTGTAGCGTCTGGTAGGCTTCAAGGGAAGGCGGACGCACGGACCGAACCGGTGGTGCGGGCGCGGGTTGTGCGGTTCGGGCGGAAAACGCCGATTCGCGCCCCGTGCGTTGCGTGCCGCGTGATACCGTTGTAAGTTGAAGGTAGTTCCGGCGCACGAGCGCCGGACCCGGTTTTCGGAGGCGGTCAGATGGCTTTCTCGCTGAACATCGGCAAGTGCAGCTTGCTCGGCAACTACCGCGAGAACAACGAAGACTCCATCGACGTGAAGGTGTTCCCCGATCTCACGGTGAACATCGTCGCCGACGGTATGGGCGGGCAAGCTGCCGGCGAAATCGCCAGCCGCAAGGCCGTCGATATCATCCCGCGCGAGCTGCGGAAGAACCTGACCGCGAACCTGAACGGCGAGGGCGTGAAGGCCACCCTGCGCCGCTCCATCGTGCAGGCGAACGAAGAAATCATGGCGATGGGTGCCCTCGACAAAGACATGAAGAACATGGGCACGACGGTGGTGATGGCGATCTGGCGAAAGGGGAGCGAAGTGTTCGTGGCCGGGGTGGGCGACAGCCGCTGCTACCTCGTCCGCAACAAGCGGATCCAACAACTGACCGTCGATCACTCACTGGCCCAAGCCCTGGTCGAAGCCAAGACGATCACGCCCGCGGAGGCGAAGGATCACCGGTTCCGCAACGTGTTGTGGAAGTACCTGGGCAGCAAGGAAGTGGGCGAAGGCCCGGACGTGCAGGTGATTCAGGTGCAAGCCGGCGACCGGTTCCTCCTCTGCACCGACGGCCTCACGGGTGTCGTGCCCGACGACCAGCTCACCACCGAAGTCAGCTCCACGCAAGACATGCAGCAACTCGCCGAGCGCCTGGGCCAACTCGCACTCGATCAAGGCTCCCGCGACAACGTCTCCTGTGTGGTGATGGAAGTGGTGGAAGGCTAATCAGGGCGCGTCGATTGTGGTGGTCAGACCGCCATAATCGACGTGCAGCACGAGTCGCGACAGCGTAAACGCCCTTGCCCCGAGCAGCGGTATCATTTCTTGGCATTGTTGATTCGCTTCGTTGGCCGGCGCGGTGGGCTTCTCGCGAACCGTAATGCCCCAGGTGCTTTCGAGTACGAACGGGGCTGAAACGCCTTCCGGGTATGGGTGCAGCCACAACTTGGCTTGGCGTCTGACCAATTCGACCTTTCCGCCCACAGTACTCACGCTGGTTGAGGGAACCGACAACTTCGGGAACGAGGATGCCGGCCGGCCGATCAAATCCAGGTGCTCCGCGGAAATCAGCAGTGTCGAATTACACCCGGTATCGACGACCGCCGGGAAGCGCACGTCATCCGGCGGCAGTTCGGTCGCGTCCGCGCGCGTCAGGCTCACCCACACGAAGGGCATCAGCGCGAACCGCACAACCTTGCCCGCCCCGACAGCGTGGGCGAGGGCCTCTGGGTTGCTGTGCGCAAAGCTGAAAGCGTCGATCAGGCGCGACACAGGAACCTCAGATAAGGCGGGTGGAAGAGCGGCGGGTGTGGCGAGCTAATCGGAGTGGTCACGCTCGGCAACGGACAGATCGAGAGCGACCGGCGTGTCTGCCGCGTCCGGCACGATGCACATGACGAGAAGTTCGTCGGCAGGGTATCCTTTGGCTTTGGCTTCGCGAAACGCCTGGGTTTGAGTCGGCGCAATGAGCACCTGTTCCGCGCCGCGGAACGCGATCCACTGCCGCGGGTGCCGCTTCAACAACTCCGGCAGGGCCTCGACAAACGCGGCCCAGGCCCGCGGTGCGAACTCGGGCGCGGGCGAGACCGGGGGGGCGGGGGCGGGAACGTCGTCCGATTTTGCGTCGGTGCTGGCGAGGACCACGCACAACTTGGCCGCTTGCGAGACGGCTTCCTCGCGGAGCCACCGCATGAGCAATACAGGCGGCGAATCGAGTTGTGCCCGCTGCTGTTGCTGTGCTTGTGGTGCGGCCGAAGCGACCTCGCGCACGGTTCGTGCGCACCGATCGCGCACCGCACCAACGAGGCGGTTGCGGCGCTTCGCCGATTGGAGCGCACCGACCGCGAGTTCGACACAATGCGCGGTGATTGGGCGCGGCACCGAGCGGTGGTCCGCGGCGGCCCGGACCTCGTCCAGGGTGAGGGCCGCGAGTTCACGGTCCAGGCCACCCCAAGGCGGGAACGCGACTTGTGGGGGCGGGTCCGTGTGCGTTCCGAGCCAGCACCAGTTGAACAGGTGGTCGTAGGCCGCTGCCAGGGGCCCGGTCGCGAATGACTCAAACCATTCCCACTCGGTGAGCTTCATCAACGGGCTCGCGGTTGGAACGCCTCCACCGAAGTATACCACACTTCAGGTGGCAAGCTTACGGCACCTACCAGTACATCTGGGCCGTCGGCTTGATGACCAGTTCGGGCACGCTGACGCGCGCGGGCAGGCACGTGACAAATAACACCGCGTCGGCCACGTCTTCCGGTTTCAGGATCAGCGCCCGCTGCTCTTCCGTTACGGGTTTCGGCCGGGCCGCGAGGATCGGCGTGTCGATCTCGCCCGGGTAGATGTTGCTCACCCGCACCCCGCTGTCCTTCTCCTCGTTCGACAGCACCAACCCCAAGCCGCCCATGCCGAACTTCGCCGCGACGTAGGCCGCGCCGCCGAGCGGGTTGGCCCGCTTGCCGGCCACGCTCACCACGTTTACGATGATGCCGTCCTTGCGCTCGAACATCTGCGGCAGTACGGCCTTCGTGCAGTAGAACGCGCCGTTCATGTTCGCCCCGACCATCATGTCCCACGCTTCCGGCGTCAGTTCGCGGAGCGTGCGGTC
>SXHE01000039.1 GCA_005773755.1 Planctomycetia bacterium | reverse complement strand
GCGGCCCGCGCGAAGGTGTTCTCGTCGAACGCCGCGAGCGGCGTCGCGTCCGCGCGGCCGAACCGCAGCGCGCGATACCCGAACACGCGCTCGCCGTCGGTGACGTGCCCGACCACCTCCTTGAGGGTCCACGTATACGGCGGGTGAACGACCGCGCTCTGCGCCTCGCTCACGTCGCGCAGGAAAGCGAGCACCTCATCGAGCTGTGCCGCCATCGCGGGCATGACGTCCGCTTCCGGCACGAGATCGATGTACCCGGCACAGAACGGCGCGTACTCGGTCGCTTCGGGGCGCGGCATGGCATGACCTCTTGGAACGTATCCGGTTATCGTAGTCCGGCGCGGACGGCATCCGCAGCGTCTTCATCCTTCAGCACCACTTTCAGAAGCTCCAGCGGTACCCAGTCGCCTGCAAGTGTCTGCTTGAGTGCAGCGGCGAAGTCGCCAATCGAGAGCGGCCCGAACCCGGTGCCGAGCGCGGGCATACTCACGACCTTCGCGCCCAGGTCGCGCGCCTGTGTCAGCGCGCTTGTGATGGTACTCGCGACCAGTTCAACGGACGAATCGTATGACGGGTCGATGGCGACCGCGTGCAAGATGTGCTTCACCGGGAGCGAACCCGGCCCGGTGCGGACAACCGTGCCCGGCGGCACGATGCGGTGCCCGGTCCCCGGTAGGTAGGTCTGAAGTTCCGCGTGAACGTCTTCGCCCTTCGGTCGCAGGATGATGGCGAGGTTCACACCCCCGGTCATCTGGAGCCACGGGTTCGCGGTCGAGATCAGCACGTCCGCGGGCACGTCGAGTACGTTGCCCGCGAATACGGAGACGTTCATCGCGCACCTCCCGTGTCACAAATCCGAGAGTTTCGCGCCGAGCAGCCCGACGCGGACGCCGTTTTCCTTCAACACCGTCGTCGCCTTCTGGTTAATGATGAGCAGTACGATCAGCCCGACGCACGGGATTAGCGTGAGGACGCCGTACACGATGCCGGTGCTCTGGCCGTACAGCTTCGTTGCCAGCATGAACACGAACACGGTCGCGGTGATGCCCAGCGGGATCAGGGCCAGCGCCAGGTACAGGCGACTCTCTTCGGGGATCGCGAACTGGATCGGGATCAGGCAGAAGTAACCGAGGATGCACATGATGATGGCCCGCTGCCGCCCGGCGATCTCGCGCAGGTCCGCGCGCGACATGCGCCCGCGCCGGCGGTCCTCGCCGCCGTAATCGCCGAACTCGTCGTCCTCGTCCTCATCCTCGTCGCGCCGGCGCTTCTTCCGCGGGCGGTCGTCGTCGTCGCGGTCGTCGTTCTTCCACGGCTTGTCGCTTCGTGCCACAATCGGCCTCCGCTGGGTTCGTTCCGCGATTTACGTCGCGCCTTCGTCCGACTGCAACAAGGTCCGCAGGGCGAGTTGTGGGTTGTTCAGGAACGCGCGCGTGACGAGGTAGTGTTCGGTGCTAGTGTAAGCCACTTCGCGAATGCCGTCCGCGTCGAGCTGGTAGATCGTCGCGTCCGGGTACGCCAAGATGATGGGCGAGTGCGTCGCGATGACGAACTGCCCGCCCAGCGCGAGGTACTCGTGCAGCAACGCGAGGAACTGCAACTGGCGCGACGGCGACAGCGCCGCTTCGGGTTCGTCCATCAGGTACAGGCCGTGCGCCCCGAACCGGTTCTTGAACAGCGCGAAGAACGATTCCCCGTGCGACTGCTCGTGAAGTGACGTGCCGCCATACGCGCCGATCAGCGCCGGCCCCGCGCCGGGTTCGCGGTCCAGCCGTTCGATCTCGGTGGCGACGTTGTAGAAACTCTCGGCGCGGAGGAAGTAGCTGTCGGCGGGGGCCGCTGCGGTGCGCGCGAGCCGCATACTCTCGTGCAGAGCGGAATGGGACGCGCGGGTCGCGAAGTTGAAGTTCCGGCTCCCGCCTTCGGGGTTCAGCCCGCACCCGACCGCGACCGCTTCGAGCAGGGTAGACTTGCCGGACCCGTTCTCGCCGACCAGGAACGTCACCTTCGGATGGAACGCGAGCCGCGACAGCTTCCGAAACGCCGGCAGCGAGTACGGGAACCGGCTCACGTCCGGCGCGCAGTCGCGCAGCAACTCCAGATCGATCAGGTACGGGCCGGGAGAGGTCTTTCGTCGTCGTGCCACGAGGGCCTCCTCATTACCGAATGACGATACCCCCGTGGCGCGAGCGACACAACCTCCGAAGCGTCACCACGCGCGCGGGTCGCGGCGGTCGAGCAGGTACGCGGTGCCGGTGGCCGCGGCGTCGAGCAGGTCGTCGTGCTCGCCGTAGGGGAACGTCACCGCTTCGTCGAACAGCTCGCGCTGCCCGGCGTCGACGGCCCCGGCCTCGCCCTTCAACCGGAACGCGCCGTTCTCCACCGCGACGCTGAACGCCGCCACCCGCGAACCCTTGTCCGCGGACTGCGTGACGCCCTTGAGTTTTGGGCCGAACCGGGCCTGTCGCGCCAGCAGCTCCTTGATGCCGAGGAACGCGGCGTTCGTCTCGAACAGGATCACCGCCGGGTTCCAGAACCGGTCGAACTCGTCGATCAGCGCCACGAGGTCCGGTGCGACCAGCCGCCGCGCGGTACAGGCCAGCACATGAACCTGAGGCGCGCCCGGTTCGGCCGTGCGGCCCAGCACGACGAGCGCCGAGCGGTCGGCCTTCGCCGACGTGCTCACCGCCGGATCGACGGACAGCACCACCGTGTCGAACTCGACCGGTGCTGTCCAGTGCCGCACCCACTTTGCGCGAATCGGCGTGTCGTCGTCCGCGATGGGCACCAGCCGGTAGCCGCGAGCGAATGACGCGGAGCCGATCTCGCACAGCCGCGCCTTCAGCCGCTCCGCGGGCCACTTCTCCGGCCACACGGGTTCGAGGTCCGGGCCGATCGCGCGACAGAACAGGGGGTACGCCCCGGTCTTCTTCAGCCGCGCGTTCAGGTCGTCCGAGTGCCACGGGGTACACAGCCCCCAGAACCGGCCGTCGGGTTCCAGCAGGTTCATCAGGTTGTTCGTGAAGTAGTCCGCAGCGCGGTCGCGCTCGGCCCGGCTGTGGAGCGAGCGCACGTCCACGACATCGTCGCAGACGAGCAGATCGGCCCGCGTGCCGGTGCGCCCGGCCCCGATCCCGAACGCCGCGACGCTCGGCCCGATGGTGTGGGCGGCGCGCGTCACGGTGAAGGCGTCCGCGGCCCACGGCCGCGCGGAACGCAGGTTGGGGAACGCCGCGCGCACGGCCGGATTCAGCGCGATGCAGTCGCGCAGGAACCGGCTGCGCTCGGCCGCGACCGCGTCGGTCGCGCACACGATCTTCACCCGCAGGCCGGGGTTCTTGCCCAGTTCCCACAGCACGCGGCAACACACCTGGAAACTCTTGCCGTGGTCGCGCGGCAACTCCACGAGCGCCTTCGCATGTTCGCTCAGGAACTCTTGAAGCTGATTGTGGACCGCGGACTGCTTGAGCGGTGCGCCGCTGGCATCGGTGAAACATTCCTCGATGAACTCGCTCGCGCCGCCGGCCCCCGCGAGCACGGGCAGTCGGACGTGCGCGCCGGTGCCGGCGCGCGGCGATCCGCACACCGGGCCGGGGGTGTAGGTACTCATGGCGTGCCTCCTCTGAAAGCGGCCCGCGGCGCGTGAGCTGAAAGACAGGTGCGCGGGCGCGAGAAGTGCCGACAAGGGAACTTTGTGCGATCAGTGAACGGTTGTCAACTAAATCGGCGCGGATTATTGGGAAAGTGCGACGCTGCTCATTCGGCGCACCAGTACCGGCGCGGTGCGGACTGCGAAACGTGTGGCGGCGTTGGCGGACCACCATCGTACGGGTTATCGTTCTCGCTCAGGAACACTGATACCGCCAGTGAATCACCCAAGAACAACACGATGCCGCCCGATCTCAGAAGCCACACACGCGAGTGGGTCGGAACCGATCGCCTGAGGTTGTCGCGACGGGCATGAAGTCCGACAAATCCCGCGCCAGACAAAAATGAAACGTTTCTGAGTTTCTCTCTTGCAAATCATTAGTGACTGCGCGCATACTTCACTTTCCGCGGTACCCGACTCGCTCAGTTCCGACCCGCGGTTGTCACATTATCTCTCGATTGTGTCCGGTGGCGCGTCCACCGGACGTACCTCTTCCCGTCTTCCGGAGGTGACTTGTGATTCGTTCTCGTATTCGTCGTGGTTTCACGTTGATCGAACTGCTGGTCGTCATCGCGATTATCGCGGTGCTGATCGGGCTGCTGCTGCCCGCGGTGCAGAAGGTGCGCGAGGCCGCGGCCCGCATGAGTTGCTCCAACAACCTGAAGCAACTGGGCGTCGCGGTCCACAGCTACAACGACGCCAACGGCCGCATGCCGTACAACGGCGATCCCGTGGCGAACTCCGGGTGCTGTTATAACACGAGCGCGCGGCAGTACAGCTTCCTGGCCCGCATCCTCCCGTACATGGAGCAGGACAACCTGTATCGAACCGCTCTCGCTTCCAACCCGGAACTGCAGATGGGGACGACTCAGGGACAGAATCTGGGCCGGACGTTCGTCAAGACCTTCAAGTGCCCGAGCGATGTGACCCCGGACCTGCGGACCGGTGTGGCGAACCACCCCGGCGGGCAGCAGGTCGCCTCGACCAGCTACAAGGGCGTGAGCGGGAAGAACTGGGGTTGGGGCAGCTTCCAACTGAACTCGGGCGGGGCGTTCAGCAATAACGGCTTGGACACTGGCGACGGCATCTTCTACCGCTCGGACTTCCGCCGCACGCTGACGTTGATCCAGATCACCGGGGCCGACGGCACGGCCAACACCCTGATGATCGGCGAGGACCTTGGCGCGCTGAACGTCCACAACGCCTGGTACTACG
>SXHE01000391.1 GCA_005773755.1 Planctomycetia bacterium | reverse complement strand
GTGTACGAGGCGCACCTGATGCGCGCCGAGGCGAAGAAGAACAAGGTCTGCACGCAAATGGGCAACCAGGGCACCGCGGCCAACGGGCTGCGCCGCGCGGCGGAACTGCTCCGCGCGGGCGAGTTGGGCGACGTGGCCGAGGTTCACGTGTGGACCAACCGCCCGGCCGGGTACTGGAAGCAGGCCCCGGACGTGACCGACAAGAAGCCGCCGGCGAAGGGCACCGCGCCCAAGGGCGTCCACTGGGACGAGTTCCTCGGCGTGGCCCCGGACCGCGAGTTCTCCGGCGGCATCCACCCGTTCGCCTGGCGCGGGTACTGGGACTACGGCACCGGGGCGATCGGCGACATGGCGTGCCACACCGCGAACATGGTGTTCATGGGCCTGAAGCTGGGCCACCCGACGAAGGTGTCGGCCGAGGCCGGCGGCGTGAACACGCTGACCGCGCCGAGCCACGCGCACGTGAAGCTCGACTTCCCGAAGCGCGAGGGCTTCGTGCCCGTCACCCTCAACTGGTACGAGGGCATGAAGGACGGGAAGAAGCTGTACCCGCCGGAGGCGCTCGTCAACAAGGCCATCGAACTGGCGAAGTCGAAGAAGATCGTCGACAGCGGGTCCATCGTCGTCGGGACGAAGGGGTTCGCGTACTCGCCGAGCGACTACGGTTCGACGGTGTTCTTCAGCACCGGCAAGACCGCGAACGGGGGCACGAAGCCGGAGACCTTCGCCGAGAACAACAAGGACGACCAGGGCCAGAAGACCGAATGGGTCGAGGCGATCAAGGCGAACAAGCCGGAGATGGCGCTGTCGAACTTCGACTACGCCGGCCTGTTGACCGCGGCGTTCCTGCTGGGCAACGTGGCGATCCGCACCGGGAAGTCGTTCAACTTCGACGGCGAGAAGTGCTCGGCCGACATCAAGGAAGCGGCCCCGCTGCTGCGCCGCACCTACCGCAAGGGCTGGGATCTGATCGGCTACAACGCTTAACCTGTCGCTCGCGGCTTCGCGGGTGAAAGCAACGGCGCTCGTCGGGAAACCGGCGAGCGCCGTTCGCTTATGCCAGCGCCTTCTCCACCACAATACCGCCGACGTCGGTGAGGCGCTCGTCGCGCCCGCTGTGGCGGTACGTCAGCTTCTCGTGGTCGAGGCCGAGCAGGTGCAGGATCGTCGCGTGGAAATCGTTCACGCTCACGATGTCATCGAACGCGTTCAGCCCGAACTCGTCCGTCGTACCGACCGCTTGGCCCCCCTTCGCGCCGCCGCCGGCCAGCCACATCGTGTAGCCCAGCGGGTTGTGGTCGCGGCCCTTCCCGCCCTGACTGTTCGGCGTGCGCCCGAACTCGCTGCACCAGACGACGAGCGTGTTCTTCAGCATCCCGCGCTGCTTCAGGTCTTTCAGTAGCGCCGCGATGGGTTTATCGACGTGGCCGCACATCTTCTCGTGGTTGGCGTTCACGTCGTCGTGCGCGTCCCACTGTGTTACGAGCGGGCCGCCGCCGCTGTACACGCTCACGAACCGCACCCCGCGTTCGACCAACCGGCGCGCGAGCAGCAACCGCGTACCGAAGTCGGCGGTCTTCTTGTCGTCGAGGCCGTAGGCCTTCTTCGTCGCCTCGGTCTCTTTCGCGAGATCGACCGCGTCCGGGGCGTGAGCCTGCATCTTGAACGCCAGTTCGTAGCTCGCGGTGCGCGCTTCGAGTTCCGCGTCGCCCTTCGCCTGCGCCGCGTTCAGCTTGCGGACGAGGTCGAACGAGCGCCGGTTCTGTTCGGGGCCGGTGTCCGCGGGCGGCTTCAGATTGATGATCGGGTTCGGGCCGGGGCGCAGCAGCGTGCCCTGATACACCGGCGGCAGGAACGCACTCGACCAGCACGGCGCGCCGCCTTCGGGCACGCCTTCCGGTTGCGGCATCACGCAGTACGCGGGCAGGTTGTCCGTCACGCTGCCGAGGCCGTATGTGACCCACGAGCCGAGGTTCGGCCAGCCCATGAGCGTGCGGCCGGTGTGCAGTTCGTACATCGCCGGCGCGTGAACGGTGTTCGAGCACCAGCACGCGCGCAACAGGCAGAGATCGTCTGCGCAGGTCGCGAGATTCGGCAGCAGGTCGGACAGTTCGAGGCCGCTCTTGCCGTGCTTCGTGAACTTGCGCGTGCTCGGCAGGATCATCTCGTTGCCCGTGGTGAACTGGCTCTTGGGCCGCCCGGTCGATTCCGGCAGCGGCTTCCCGGCCCACTTCGCCAGCCCCGGCTTCGGGTCGAACAGGTCCATCTGCGACGGCCCGCCGACCATAAACATGAAGATGACGCGCTTCGCCTTCGGCTCGAAGTGCGGCTTCTTCGCGGCCAGTGGGTTCGCCGCGCGCGCCTCGCGCGCGAGCAAGGCGTTCAGCGCGATGCCGCCGATCCCGCCGGCGGCGGAATGGAGCAGTTCGCGGCGCGAGAGAGGTGCGTTCATGGTGCCAGCGTATCCGCGGAAGTGAGGTATCGCAAGCGGACGCGCGGTCGCGAATCGGGTAAGCTGGTCCGTATGTTCCTGTCGCTCGCGCTGTGGCTGGTCGCGGTCGTCGAAGGCCCGTTTCCCGGGTGCGCGTGGGTGCGCGCGGAGAACGACGGGGCCGGGGCCGGGTTCGTCGTCGATGCGGGCGAACGGTTGCTCGTCACCTGTCGGCACATCGTCGCGGACCGCAAGAAGGTGGACGTGTTCTTCCCGTGGGTGCGCGACGGCGCGCTTGTGACCGACCGGCGCGAGTACCTCCGGAACCGCGACGCCCTGCGCGAACAGAAGCTTCTCGTTACGGGCACGGTGGTGGGGACAGCCGACGAAACCGACCTCGCCCTCATGCGCCTCGACGCGCTCCCGCCGGGTGCACGCGCGGTGAAGCTCAACGCGCTGTTCCAGCAACCGGGCACGCCGCTCCGCGTCGTCGGGCACCGGCTCGACCTCGATACCGTGTGGAACGTGACCACCGGTCGGTTGCGGGTGACAGGACCGCTCACCGACGGCTACTTCTGGCGCGGGAAGAAACTCGCGGCCGGCGCGCACGTCCTCATCGGCCAACTGCCCACGGAGGAAGGCGACTCCGGCGGCCCGGTGTTCAACGCCAGTGGCGAAGTGGTCGGCATGGTGACCGCGCTGCGCCGCCAGTGCCCGCTCGCCGCGGTCGCCATTTCCGCGCGCGAGATCGAACTGTTTCGGGGCAAGTCGTGCGTGCCGGGCAAGAGCGAGCAACCCGCGGCTGTGGTGGCCGCGCTCTACCGCGCGACGGTCTGGATCAAGCCAACGGCGACCGACGTTTCCCTCGCCGGCGCGCTGATCGAGAAGGATTTGGTGCTGACCAGCGCGCGGGGCGTGAGCGCGAACGAGCGTGTCGGCATTGCCTTCCAACTGGGCGACTCGGACCTCTGGGAGAGCAACCGCACCGCGTACCGCGACCCACTCGCCCTTCACCTGAAGGGCGCGTGGCTCGCCGGCACCGTGATCGCGCGCGACCCGGCCCGCGACCTCGCGCTGATCCGGCTCAATTCGTCGCCCCCCGTCGCGAAGCCGGTGACGCTCGCGGCCGAAGTGCCGAAGGCGGGCGACGCGCTGCACGCGATGAGTCACCCCGGCGGGCTGGAGTTCGCGTGGGTGTACGCGGCCGGCAGCGTGCGGCAGCGCGGCCCGGTCGCGCTCGACCTGGGCGAGAACGCGCCGCGCGTGCGGGCGCTGGTGTGTCAGCTTCCGGCGCAAACTGGTTCGCCTGGCGGTCCGATCCTGAACGCGAAGGGCGAACTGGTCGGCGTGCTGTCCGCGCGCGAGGGCGCGCAACTCGTCGGCTACGCCGCGACCACCGACGAGATTCGCACGTTCCTCGACGTGGCCCGGCGCGACCGCCCGGCGACGACGTTCGCGGGTCTGATCGCGCGCGCGGAAGACGTGCCCGCGGCGTTCGCACGCCGGACGGCGAACGCGCTTGCTGCGCACGCGGACCGGCTTCGCATCGGCAACAAGAACGACGAGGCGAAGCGGCTCTGCGCCGCGGCGCTGGAACTCGACCCCCCGTGCCTCGCGGCACGGCGGTGCCGCACGCTATTGCTCCCGTGGGAACAGGTGCCGGCGGAACTCGACGCCATCCTCGACCACCACCCGCACGACCGTAACGCGCTCGTCTCGCGCGCCGAGTTCGCGGGCAAAGCGAAGGACTGGCGCTTGGCCCGCGGGTATCTGGAGCGCGTGCTCGCAGTGGCCCCGGAGGACGTGGCCGTGCATCAGCAACTCGCTGGCGTGCTGCTCGCGCTGGGCGAGGACGCGAAGGCCGCGGTCGCCATCGGGGACGTGTTTCGTGTCACCGGCGCGCGGATCGACTCGGTGTCGCGCGACTTGCTCGCGCAAGCGGATATGCTCGAACAGAAGTTCCCCGACTCACCCGGCATCGCGGCCGACTGGCTCACGAAGGCACTGACCGCCGCGGAAAAGGGCACTTCGGACGCGAAGCAAAAGTCGGCGCTGGCAGCCGTGCTGAAAGGCGCGGCCGGCGCGAAGTCCGACGCCGACCGCCTCCGCGCGCTGCGCGAGGGCGTCAACGGGTTCGTCAAATAGAGGTGGCAATCGTGACGCGACGGCCCGCGAAACGGGCGCGGGCCGCGCGTCGTCCCGAACTCACTTCTTGCCGGTCAGCTCG
>SXHE01000390.1 GCA_005773755.1 Planctomycetia bacterium | reverse complement strand
GCGCTCGCCCGGCACTTCGCCCCGCCCGCCGAACTCGCAAAGGACTTCGGCACCTACAAATCGCCGCTCAAGTTCGACAACGGCACCGATGTGAAGACCGCGGCCGACTGGACCAAGCGCCGGGCCGAGATCAAGAAGTACTGGCACGGGCTGATGGGCGAGTGGCCCGCGCTCATCGAGAAGCCGAAGGTGGAACTCGGAGCGAAGGAGGAGCGCGACGGCTTCACGCAACACAAGCTCAAGATCGAGACCGCGCCGGGCCGCACGGTCGATGACGCCTACCTGCTCGTGCCCGCGGGCAAAGGCCCCTTCCCCGCCGTACTGATCGTCTTCTACGAGGCGAACACCGCGATCGGTAAGGGCAAGAACCAGATGCTCGACTGGGGCGTGCAACTCGCCAAGCGCGGGTTCGTCGTGCTGTCGCTCGGCGGCAACCCCGAAACGTACTACCCGTCGAAGGAGAAGTGCAAGCTTCAGCCGCTGTCGTTTCACGCTTACGAAGCCGCGAACTGCTGCACCGCGCTCCAACAGATGCCAAACGTGGACCCGAAGCGCGTCGGGGTGGTGGGTCACTCCTACGGTGGGAAGTGGTCGCTGTTCGCGGCGGCGCTGCACGACGGGTTCGCGTGCGGCGCGACCTCGGACCCCGGCATCGTGTTCGACGAGAAGCGCGGCAACGTGAACTACTGGGAGCGCTGGTACATCGGGTTCGACCCGGCGCTGGCGGAGCAGCGCAAACCGGGCACCCCGAACGACAAGAACCCGCGCACCGGCCCTTACAAGAAGCTGATGGCCGACGGTCGCGACCTGACCGACCTGCACGCGCTGATCGCCCCGCGGCCGTTCTTCGTGTCCGGCGGGTCGGAAGACTTGGCGGAGCGCTGGAAGGCGCTGAACCACTCGCTCGCGGTGAACACGCTTTTGGGCGCGGAGCACCGGGTCGCGCTAACCACGCGCAAGGGCCACACCCCTACCGAGGAGTCGAACGCAGCGCTGTACGCCTGGTTCGAGTGGGCGCTGAAGAAGTAGCGCGCGGCGGCGCGCTACCAGGCGATGTTGCACTCCGGTAGCGCCTTTTGCAACTGCTCAACGCCCGCGCTCGTGACGCGAGTGCCGGTGAGCGAGAGCAACTGGAGCGCGCTCAGCCCGGCCAGTTCCTTGAGGCCGGTGTCGCTCGTGCCGGTACCGGACAGGATCAGCCATTTCAGTTTCGTCAGGCCCTTGAGGTGCGCGACGCCCGCGTCGCCGACCGCGGACCGCGACAGGTACAGCGTCGTGAGCTTCGTCATCCCCTTCAGTTCCGCGACGCCCGCGTCCGTGATCTCCGTGTTGTCCAGTCGCAGCGTGTCCAGTTCTTTTAGCGGAGCGAGGTGCTTGAGGCCGGCGTCGGTGGTCGCGGTGTGGTCGAGCGTCAGCGCTGTGAGCCGCACGAACCCGGCCAACTCCTTCAGCCCGGAGTCCGTGACACCGGTGCCGGAGAGGTTGAGGGTTTCGAGCTTCGTCAGCGGGGTGAGTTCCTTTAGCCCAGCGCCGGTGATGCGCGTCTTCTCCAGGTCGAGTTTGGTCAGCGTCGTGATCCGGGCGAGGTGCTTCAGGCCCGCGTCGGTGGTCGCGGTGCCGGTCAGATCGAGTTCGGTCAGCGCTGGCGCAGCGGCGAGGTGGGCAAGCCCGGTGTCCGTCACCTTCGTGCGTTTGAGCGCGAGCAGGGTCAGCTTCTTGCACGCGGCCACGTCGCTCATGCCCGCGTCGGTCACGGCGGTGTCACTGAGGTGGAGCGTGCGCAGCGCGGGAAGCGCCGCGAGGTGCTTGAGCGCGCCGTCGCTTAGGCTGCGCCCAGAGAGGATTACTACTTCGATGCTCGGCAGGGCCGCGAGGTGGGCGAGGCCGTCGTCGGTGATGCCGGGCGCGTCGATCGTCACTGTCACGACGCCCTTGAGCGGCGAGAGCCGGATCAGGTCCGCGTTGCCAACGCGGTCGCCGCTGAACGACAGTTCCGTGATCGAGTCGCCCTTCCACCTGATGTCCGTGCCCAGCGCGCCGAAGTACGAAGCGGCGGCGCGCTCCGGGTCTTCCGGTGCCGGCGGCTGGACTTCCACTTTTGGTAGCGCGACCGGCTCCGCGCCGGGTTCGGCCGGCTTCCCGCAGCCGGCCGCGATCAGCAACAGTAGCGCAACAACTCGGCTCCGCATCGGCGCACCTCGGAGTGAACCCCCTTGAGCGTACCGCGGCGCGCGGGCCGTGAACAGTGGACACGGCGGCCCACTTCCCCGATGATGGGCGCACCTCGCTCGGAGAACCGCACATGAGATTCCGACTCGCGCTCGTCGGGTGCTTCGCGGTCGTGGCCGCGTCCGCCGCGGTTCCCCCGCCGGCCGCCCCGCCCCTGAAGCGCGAGAAGCTGCCCATCCCGCCGCTCGCCAACCTGCCGGACGACTGGGCGATCAACTCGCCGCGCAAGGAAATCGCGCCGCGGTTCGAGTACGAGCCGAAGGGCGGGTTAGACGGCACCGGGGCGTTCACCATCAACGGTGACTCGCGCGAAGGCGCGCACGGCTGGTGCGAGAAACACGTTCCCGTGACCGGCGGGAAGTGGTACCGCTTCTACGCGCTGCGGAAGGTCGATGGCGTCGCGTTGCCGCGGAAGAGCGTGTATGCGCGAATCGTCTGGCGCGGGCAGGATGCGCCGGTAAAGGCCGATCCGCCGGAGGGCGACACAACACCCGGCGGCGTACCGACCGCGGAACCGGAGTATCCCATCGATTCGCCCGCGAAGTGGCCGGGCTACGTCGTGGTCAGCGGCACCTACCGCGCGCCCGCGAAGGCGACGAAAGCCGTCATCGAGTTACACCTGCTCGACGCGCCCGGTGGTTCGGTCACGTGGAGCGACGTGAGTTTCACGGCGTGTGATCCCCCGCCGGCGCGCAAGGCCCGGCTCGCGACGGTCCACTTCACCCCGAAGGGCGGGAAGACCCCTGGCGATAACTGCAAATTGTACGAGCCGTTCATCGAAGACGCGGCGAAGCAGAAAGCCGACCTCGTCGTGCTTGGCGAGACGATCACCTACGTCGGCCTGGGCAAGAAGTTCGACGAGGTCGCGGAGGCCGTGCCAGGCCCTTCGACGGACTACTTCGGCACACTGGCGAAGAAGCACAACCTGTACATCGTCGTCGGCCTCGTCGAGCGCGACAAGCACCTGATCTACAACGTCGCGGCGCTGATCGGCCCCGACGGGAAGCTGGCGGGCAAGTACCGCAAGGTGTGCCTGCCGCGCGGCGAGATCGAGGGCGGGATCACCGCGGGCAAGGACTTCCCGGTGTTCGACACGCGGTTCGGCAAGGTCGGCATGATGGTGTGCTACGACGGGTTCTTCCCCGAACCGGCGCGCGAGTTGACCGCGCGCGGCGCGGAGGTGATCGCGTGGCCCGTGTGGGGCTGCAACCCGCTGCTGGCCGCGGCGCGGGCGTGCGAGAACCACACCTACCTTGTGAGCAGCACGTTCACCGACGTGAGTGCGAAGTGGACCCGCACCGCGATCTACGGCCACGACGGCGCGCACCTGGCCGTGGCCGAGAAGTGGGGCACGGTCGTCGTCGCGGAGGTCGATCTGTCGAAGCGGCACTACTGGCGCAACAACTTGGGCGACTTCCGTAACGAGATCCAGCGCGTCCGCCCCGAACCTTCGAAATAAGGAACAATCATGAACCGCAGAACTTTCGATATGACCGCGGGCGTCGCGACCGCGACGGCTCTCAGCGCGTCGCGCGTTTCGGGCGCGAACGACCGCGTGCGCGTCGGCTTCATCGGGCTGGGCAATCGCGGCGATCAGGTGCTGTCCGCGTTCCTCGAACACCGGGATTGCGAGGTCGCGGCCGTCTGCGACATCTACCAGCCCTATGTGGACTTCGCCGCTAAGAAGATCGGCGGGAACCCCAAGCAGTACAAGAACTACCGCGACCTGCTCGCGAACAAGGAACTGGACGCGGTTGTGATCGTTACCCCGGACCACTGGCACGCGCTCCAGTGCGTGGAAGCGTGCGCCGCGGGGAAAGACGTGTACGTCGAGAAGCCGCTGTCGCTGTGCGTCGCGGAAGGGCGCGCGATGGTGAAGGCCGGCCGCGACCACAAGCGCATCGTGCAGTGCGGCATTCAGCGCATGTCCAGCCCGATGTGCCAGGAGGCCGCAGAAGTGGTGCGGTCCGGCGCGATCGGGAAGGTCACGGTGGTGCGCGCGTTCCACGTACAGAACGAGTGGTCGAAGGGGATCGGCAGCCCGCCCGACGGCGACGCGCCGGAGGGGTTCGACTGGGAGGCGTGGACCGGGCCGGCCCCGCTGAAGAAGTACAACAAGAACCGCGGCTTCTACCGGTTCCGCTGGTTCTACGACTACAGCGGCGGGCAACTCACCAACTTCGGCGTCCACTACCTCGCGCAGATTCACGCCTCGCTCGGTGTTGACGCCCCGAAGGCGGTCGTCGCCCTCGGCGGCAAGTTCGCGAACTACGACAACCGCGAAGTGCCCGACACGATGGAAGTGCTGTGGCACTACCCCAACGACACGCTGGTCACGTTCTCGCAGTTCAACGCGACCGGCGCGGCCCCGAGCGGCAAGCCGTGCGAGATCGAGTTTCGCGGTACGAAGGGGACGATGTACTTCCGCACGAGTGGCTACGAGATCGTGCCGGAGGTTGTCACGCCCAACGAGTTCGCCGCGCGCACCCCGCTGGACCGCACTGTCGAGAAGGGCTGGCGTACCGGGGCGAAGGCGCAGATCGAAGCGAAGGTCGTGGCCGGTTCCGTCAAGGACGCGGACCACGCCCGGAACTTCCTCGACTGCGTGAAGTCGCGCAAGACGCCGACGTGCGACGTGGAGTACGGCCACCGCTGTACAACGGCCGCGCTGATCGCGAACATCGCCCACCGGTCGAAGGCGTACCTCGAATGGGACGCGAAGGCCGAGCGGTTCACAAACAGCGACGCCGCGAACAAGGCGCTGACCTACGAGTACCGCAAGCCGTACAAGATGCCCGTGTAATCCGCCGCTCGCTTCCTTCTTCGAGAACCATTCGTGCGTAAAACGTCTCCCGCCACCGCGCCGACGGTCACGTTCTGGGGCGCGGCGCGGACCGTGACCGGCTCGATGCACCAGCTCACCGCGAACGGCAAGAACGTCCTCCTCGATTGCGGCTTGTTCCAGGGCCGGCGTTCGGAGAGCTTCCACCGCAACCGCGAGCTGCCGTTCCGCGCGAAGGACATCGGCGCGGTGATCCTGAGCCACGCGCACGTCGATCACTGCGGGAACCTGCCGAACCTCGTGCGCCGCGGCTTCACCGGACCGATCTATTGCACGCACGCGACGCGCGCGCTCGCGGCCGTCATGCTCGGCGACGCCGCGAAGAGTCAGGAAGAGGCCGCGAACTACCTGAACCGCAAGCGAGCGAAGGACGAGCCGAAGGTCGAGCCGATCTACGACGCGCGCGACGTGTTCCGCACGCTGACGCGGTTGCAGGCCGTGGAGTACGGCAAGCGGTTCAGCGTGGGAAAGGGGATCGAGGCCAGCTTCGTGGACGCCGGGCACTTGCTCGGCTCGGCGATGGTGAGCGTCCACATCGAGAGCGCCGCGGGCGCGCGCCGGCTCACCTTCACCGGTGACATCGGGCGGCCGGGGCTGCCCATTCTACGCGACCCCGAAGCGATCCCCGCGTGCGACACGCTCGTCAGCGAGTGCACCTACGGCGGACACACCCACGAGGACGTGACCGAGACCGCGGACAAACTCGGGGAGGTGGTGAAGCGCACCGCGGAGCGCGGGGGCCGGGTCATCATCCCGGCGTTCGCAGTCGGGCGCACGCAGACGGTCGTGTACTTCCTCCATCAACTCATCTCCGCGGGCAAGCTGCCGGACATCCCGGTCTTCGTGGACAGCCCGATGGCGACCCGCGGCACGGAGGTGTTCCGCGAGCACACCGAGTGCTACGACGAGGAGACGCTGGTACTACTGAGCGCGCACCCGGACCTGTTCGGCGACAAGCACGTGCGCTACGTCGAGAAGATGAACGAGAGCGTGCAACTGAACCACCGGCCGGGGCCGTGCGTGGTGATCGCGTCGAGCGGGATGTGCGAGGCCGGGCGCGTGCTGCACCACCTGAAGCACGGGCTGGCGAACCCCGCGAACACGATCCTGATCGCCGGCTATCAGGCCGAACACACGCTCGGCCGGCGACTCGTCGAGAAGCGCCCGTTAGTGCGTGTACTCGGCCGCGAGGTGCCGGTGAGAGCGGAGATCGTCGTACTAAACGGCCTCTCCAGTCACGCCGACCAAGGCGACCTGCTGCGAATGATCGGGCCGCTGGGTACGCAAACGCGCGTGCGCCTCGTTCACGGCGAACCCGACCGCGCCGCGAAGCTGGAAGAGGGACTAAAGGGGATCGGCTTCACCGACGTGGCGACCCCCGAAAGCGGTGAGAGTGCGGAGGTGTAGGCGCTTACGGATCCACGAGCGTGTGTGAAGCCGCAAGCGGCCCGATAGCGGTTTACTTCGTGAAGCGCCCGTCGTTGGTGATAGTGTACTTGCGCTTCGCATCCGTCCAGGTCATTTCGTAGCTGTTGCGAGTGGTCTCAACGCTCATGCGGTCCGCCGGGAGCTTCAACCCCAGGTCGCCGACCTTCGGCGCGAACTTGCCG
This sequence comes from Planctomycetia bacterium, assembly GCA_005773755.1. Taxonomy (GTDB): domain Bacteria; phylum Planctomycetota; class Planctomycetia; order Gemmatales; family Gemmataceae; genus Gemmata. The sequence goes on along the minus strand of SXHE01000390.1, from coordinate 1,146 downwards.
TGTTCCTTGCGGTATGTGCGCTGGGCGTAGTACGCGCGGTGGAGCGCGTCGCGCGCGTCCCAATCCGCGTCCGGCTTGAACTTGGCCTCGCCCGGCTTGGCGGTGCTGAACTGCAAGTAGCCCCAGCGCTCCGGGCGGTGCATGTCGATCGCGCCCTGCGGCGACCACACCCAATTGTGTTCCGGGCGCTTCGGCACCTTGTTGTATTTGCCCCCCACAACCTCCATGTCCCACTCGACGCGCGAGAAGTTGATCCGCCACTGGTTCCCGTCCTTCGGCGGCACCGGCGTCGCTTTCGTGTGCAGTTCGTGCAGCCCCTTCCACGGCCACTTGATTTCGAGCGTCCAGCCCTTGTCGGTGTCGCGCGGGTCGTTGAGCGAGCCGTTCAGCTTCACGGCGGTCTTCAGTCCGGTAATCTCCCAGGCGTTGATCGCGTGCCCGCTGTCCTTGTACGGCTTCGTCAGCAACAGGTCCCAGGTCGTGTTGAGTGCGTTCAGTTCGAGTTCGCCGTACAGGTGGTTGTCGCCGTCGGGGTCGAGGAACACTTCGAAATCGTGGTCGTAGAAGATGACCGAGTCGTGCTCTTTCAACGTGCCCCAGAGGTGCGGCTCTTCCATCTCGGCCGCGATGTACAGCGCCTCGTCGTCCCAGAGCATCTTGACGCGGGTGCGGAACCGCGGCTTCGGCTTCTTGTCGCCCTCGATGTCCACGAACGCGTCGGTCCACGGGGCCGCGTCCCAGGCCGCGTCCTTAGGGTCGCCGTCGATGACGACGGGCGTTGTGGCGCGATAGCAGACGTACCCCTTCGGGTGCGGGTACGGTTCGGCCAGTTCCGGGTCCGCGGGCGCGGCCGGTGCGGGAACCGCGAGCAACAGCACCGCGAACGGCAGCACCGCGACGAGCGCGAGCGCGCGAGACATGGGAAACCCTTCTGGGAGAGGTGGAGGAGGCCGACGGGCCGGCTCCTGGTACCGTTCCGTGCGAGTCGGAGCGGAACGGCACACGGATTGTGCCTACTACTTTCGGGGGCGCAGTTCAATCGCGGCTCTTGAACAGGTCGAGGAACCGGTCCTCGTACTGCTTGAACAGGCCGAGCTGGTCCAGCTCGCGCTTCAGCTCGAACGCTTTCGAGCGGTCGCCGGCGGC
>SXHE01000389.1 GCA_005773755.1 Planctomycetia bacterium | reverse complement strand
GAGCGGCACCAAGCACCGGCCGGCTGACACCGGCCGTTCGCCGTCAGGCGCGTTCGACCTTCGAGTTCTCGTCGAGGCTGATGCTACTCAGTTCGCCGTTGGGCTTGGTGAACCGGACGACGGGGACGACCAGATCGTCCTCCTTCACGCGCTCGGTGGTGACGCCGGTTTCGAGGTACGCGATGCCGCGGAACGCGCCGGTGGCCTCCGCGGTCCACGTCTTCGCGCCGACCCGCACGGTCTGCGTCACCTTGATCTTGTCGCCCGGCGCGAGCGCGCGGAGCAGTTCCACCTGCGCCGCGGACAGGCGGCGCGTCGGCAGCACGATCTTTTCCGGTGCGGTGCTCATGTCCCCTCCGCCGCGACCTGCGGTTTCGCTTCGCCGCGCACCAGCGCGATGCGCCCGGTGCGGGCCAGTTCCAGGATGCCGTAGGGCCGCATCAGCTCGATGAACGCTTCGACCTTCCCCTCGGTGCCGCTGATCTCCATCATCACGTTGCCGTGCTGGATGTCGATCACGCGCCCGCGGAAGCTCTCGGCGAGCTGGAACACTTCGGGCCGCTGCGAGCCGTTGCACTTCACCTTGATGAGCATCAGGTCGCGCTCGACGAAGTTCTCCGAGCTGATGTCGTCCACGCGCACGACGGTGACGATCTTGTCGAGCTGCTTGCGCACCTGATCGAGCACGTTGTCGTCGCCGTTGACGACGAACGTCATGCGCGACAGGTTGTGCGTCTCGGTCTCGCCGACGGCGAGGCTGTCGATGTTGAACCCGCGGGAGTGGAGCATGCCCGCGACGGTCGCGAGGACGCCGGGTTGGTTCTGCACCAGGGCGGAGAGCACGTGCCGCATCGGAAGCGATACCTCGTGGGTGGAGCGTGTGCCCGGATTGGTATAGCGAACGGCGCGGCCCGCGGCGCATACTCCGCGCGCCCGCCGCCCCCCAACCACGGAGCCGGTCATGCGCTCGTTCTTCGAGGAGTTCAAGAAGTTCATCCTGCGCGGCAACGTCGTGGACCTGGCCGTCGGCATCGTGATCGGCACCGCGTTCGGGAAGATCGTCGAATCGCTCGTGCGCGACGTCTTCATGCCCGTCGTGGGCCTCGTGACCGGCGGGTACGACGTCTCCGCGCAGGCGTTCACCTACAAGGACTCGCGCATCGGCTGGGGCATGTTCGTGCAGGCGCTCATCACGTTCGTGACCGTCGGGTTCTGCATGTTCCTGGTGGTGAAGGGGATGAACGCGCTTCACAAGTGCGTGCTGAAGGACGACGGGGAGGCGAAGGCGGTCGAGCCGACCGCGACCGAGAAGCTGCTGGCGGAGATTCGCGACCTGTTGAAGCCGCCCGCGCCGCCGGCCCCGCCCGCGTGACGCGCCACCCGCTATACTGCCCACGCCCCTCTCTCGAAAGGACCGCGACCATGCGCACGTTCCGCGCTCTCACCCTCGTGGCCGCCGCCGCGCTCTCCGCGACACCCGCGGTCGCCGCCGACACGCCGGTCAAAAGCAAGATCGTCGGCGTCGATCTGTTCAAGAACGGGCTGGCAATCGTCAAGCGCGAGGCCACGCTCGGCAAGGCGGGCACCTACGCCATCGACGACGTGCCCGCGCCCGTTCACGGCACGTTCTGGATCGACAGCGCGGGCAAGGTGGACGTGATCGTCAAGATGCGCGACGTGGAAGTGCCCACGTCCGACGTGCCCCCCGGTAGCCTTCAGGACGACCTCGCCGGGAAGAAGGTGATCGTCCATTTCAAGGGCGACAAGCGCGCCCCGGTCACGGGCACGATGCTGAAGATGAAGCCGGTGAAGCCGACGGACGACCAGCCGGGCCGGTTCCTCGTGCTGCAAACCGCGAAGGGCCGCGTGTACGTCGAGCCGACGGAGGTTGCCGCGGTCGAGTCCGAGGACGCCGGTGACAAGGTCACGCGCCGTAAGCCGCAGTTGCTCCTCACGCTGGGCGAAACGGACAAGGCCGAGACGAAAGTGACGATCCGCTACATCACCCACGGCCTGTCGTGGGCACCGAGCTACAAGCTGGACATCTCCGATCCGAAAACGCTGCTGCTCGAACAGCACGCGGTCGTGAAGAACGAACTCGCGGACCTCGACGGGGCCGAAGTGCGGCTCATCTCCGGCTACCCCAGCGTGCAGTACGCGCACGTCCGCTCGCCGCTGGCCCCGCGCACCAGCCTCGTCAGCTTCTTCGCGGAGTTGGCCGGCGGCCGTTATCAGGAGATCGACGCCCTCAGCAATTCCGTCGTCAGCCAACAAGCGATTCGGTTCAACAACGAGCGCGGCGGCGGGTTCAACCTGGCGCTGGGCGCGATCCCGGCCGGTGAGGGCGTGGACCTGCACTACGAGTCCATCGGCAAGCGCACGCTGGCCGACGGCGACGTGTTCTCGCTGACCGTGGCGAAGGGGAAGACCGAGTACGCGCGGATCGTCGAGTGGCTGGTGCCGGACACGCGGAACGTCTACGGCCAACTGGAGCGGCACGACGCGGGCGACGACGTGTGGGACGCGCTGCGGTTCAAAAACCCCCTGACGTTCCCGATGACGACCGGCCCCGCGGCCGTGGTCGCCAACGGCCAGTTCAACGGCCAGCGCACCAGCCTCTGGGTGAACAGCGGCGAAGAGACCGTGTTGCGCGTCGAGAAGGCGCTGAGCGTTCGGACGCGCGCGACCGAGAACGAGAAACTGGATAAAGACGCCAGCGCCCGCGACTTGATCTGGATCGGCGGTCGGCAGTACCGCAAGACGACCGTGGAAGGCGAACTCGCGGTGAGCAACCACCGCAAGGACACGATCACGCTGGTGATCCGCCGCCGGTTCTCCGGCGAACTGATCCAGGCCGACGCGGACCCGAAGCGCCAGCTCCGCGAGGAGGGCGTGTACTCGGTGAACAAGCGGCAAGAACTGCTGTGGTCGCTGTCGCTGAAGGGCGGCGAGGAGAAGCGGCTGAAGTACAGCTACACCGTCCTCGTTCCGCACTGATCGAAAGAAGAAGACCCCTCACCCGGCGGCGCTTCGCTGCCGGGTGAGGGGTCTTCTGCCTTTCCCTCACACCGCGTTGGCCGCGTACCACGCCCGCGCGAGGCGCGCGTGCTCGAACCAGAACGTGAGCCGGAGCGTCTCGTTCGACGACCGCAACAACCCCACATCCTCGGCTAGCCCGTAGAACCCCTCTCCCGGCCGACTGCTCTCCTTCCCGATCACCAGCGCGCTCGCGAGGAACCGGCCTTGTTGGTAGCTGTCGGCCGCGATACGGCCGAGGAAGTCGCCGATTAGCGCGCGGTTGAGGTCCGTCCACTCATGAATCTCGAACGAGTGGCCATCGGCCACGTTTGGCAATCGAAACGTGACTCCTTCGACGAGTTCCGTGTAGTTCAGGAACTTGTCGAGCGTGCGCCCAGCCACCGCGATCCTGCGGGCGAGTTCCGCGCACGCGACTGGGTCGCCATCAGCGTAGGTCCATTCGATCGCCGCCAAGAGTCGCGCTGCTTCGTCCATTTTCGGTTCTCCCCATCGAGCGACGCTCGCCTTCACTCACGCGCTCCAGACGACGCGGCCGTGCGGGTCCACGACGCGGGTCGCGAAGTGCTTGTGCGCGATCTGCCCCGCGACGCTCGTCGCGGACGACTCGCTCCCGTAGGTGCCGTGCGTCGACCACGCGGAGCCGCCGTTCGCGTGCTTGTACTCCACCTTCCACATGAGCGAACCTCCGGCTACTCCAGTTCGCGAACGGTCTCGCGGTCGTCGAGGACGTACATCGGCCGCTTCGCGTGGTCGGGGATCGTCGTCGCGGGGTCGATGCCCAGGTGCCCGTACAGGCTCGCGAGCACGTTGGCGGGCGTGTACGGCTTGCCCTTCGACCGGGCCGCGTGCGCGTCGGTCTCGCCGATCACCTGCCCCACCTTGAACCCGCCGCCAGCGATCACCGCGGCCCCGGCTTCGGGCCAGTGGTCGCGGCCGTCCATTCGGTTCTTGTCGATTCGCGGGCTGCGGCCGAACTCACCCCACAGCACCACCGCCACGTCTTTATCTAGCCCGCGGTCGTGCAGGTCCGTGACGAGCGCGTGGAAGCCCTTGTCCAGTTGCGGGAGCTGGTCCTTGTGGTCGCGGAAGTTGTGCTCGTGCGTGTCCCAGTCGCCGACCTTGCACGTCACGACCGAGACGCCGGCCTCGACCAGCCGCCGGGCCATCAGAAAGCTTTCGCAGTACTTGCCGTAGCGCTCGTGCGCTTCCGCGGGTTCCTTCTTCAGGTCGAAGGCGTCGCGGACCTTAGGCGACGCGATCATCTCCATCGCCCGTTTTGTGTGGGCGTCGAGTGCGCTCATTGCGCCGGTGTCGTCGATGCCGCGGTTCAGGTCGTCGAAGGCGCGAAGGAGTTGTTTGCGGTCGTCGAGCCGCGCGGCCGAGACTTCCTTCATGGGCCGCAGGTTCGCCAGCCCGTCGGCCTTCGGCACGAACGGCCGGTGCGCCGGGCCGCAGTACGTCGGGCCTTCGTTGTCGTACAGGCCGGGCGGCTTGTACATGAGGCTCGCGTAGGGCGGCAGCCCGTGGGTTGCGGTCTTCAAGTAGCTGACGACCGAACCGAAAACGGGGCGGGTGCCGCGGTCCGGGAACCCAGTGAGGATGTAGTGCGGGGTGTGGTCGCCGATGTCGACCGACTTGATCCCGCGGATCACCGCGAGCTTGTCCATCATCTTCGCGTGCAGCGGCAGGTGCTCACACACTTGGATGTCACTTACGTTGGTCTTGATCGGCTTGAACTCGCCGCGAATCTCGGCCGGCGCGTCGGGCTTCATGTCGTAGCTGTCGATGTGCGACGCCCCGCCGCGGAGCCAGATCATGATGACCGACTTCGGCTTCGAGACTTGGGGCGTCGCGGCCCGTAGGCGGAGCAGGTCGGGCAGGGCGAGGCCGGCGCAGCCGAGCGCGCCGACCGAGAGCACGTCGCGCCGCGACAGGGTGCGGCGGCACGTCCGCGGCGGCCCGAAGTAGGTGAGCATGGCAGCGCTCCGTTGGATCGACGTCACCGATTCTCACGCGAATCTAGCGCGGCGTCAACCACGTTCACGGGTCGATGAGAATCCAGCGGTGTTCCGGGTCGGCAGCGGTGTAGCCCCAGCGGACGTTGTCGAAGGTGGGATTACGAAGCATCGTGAGATTCACGTCCGCAGTCGGGTGGATGCGGAAGATGATGGCGAGGAGTGCGGCGCGGTCGGCCTGCGTGCCGCGCGGCTCCACGTCGAAGACCCGTTCGCGAACGAGCCACGAACACTCGCGCTCATCGGTGCCGCGGTTGAAGACACGCGTGGCCCCACGGCCGGCGGTCGCGTCGAGAACCGCGTGAAGGACGCACAGTTCCAGCGCGATGCGGTTGCGGCCGAGCTTGAACGGGTGGTTCATCTCCTTGAGCACGAGTTCGGGGTGATCGTGTACTTCGAGCGCGACGCCGTCGGCCCCACGACCGAGCTCGACTGCGCCCACCGGCTTCACCCCGGCCTCGTGTACGAAGTTCATCGGACGGCTCGCGTCAGGAGTGAGGGCACACTCTCCACTGACGCGGCACAGCGACCGGTCTAACGGTCATTTCGGCGCGCCCCACGAGAACGCCTTCTTGTCTTCCTTGTACTCGAACTTGCCGAACGCTTCCGACAGCGGCTTCTTGTTGAACACGAAGTCGGCGTAGTCGAGCAGGTCGTCGTTGCTCGGAATATGACCCACCGGCCGATAGCGGATGTTGATGCGGTCGGCCGCGCCCAGGAACTCGTACACCTGCTTCGCCGCGGCGAACGTCTGCTGCACACCCTCCGGGTTCGTCCAGGTGTCCTGTGTCCCTTCGGGTTGCAGTAGTGCCCGCGGGGCGACCAGCGCCATGAGCAGGTGCTGATCGACGGGCAAGCGCGCGACCTTGTCGTTGAACTGCTTGAAGTCCGGGTGGGACCAATTGGGGAACGCGCCGGAGATGTTCTTCAGCTCCTCGTTCTTCGCGTAGATGAGCCGGTACGGGGCCGACCCGCCCGCGCCCGAGTGGCTCGGCACGGTCAGCGCGATGCGCTCGTCGAACGCGCCCGCGACCAGCGCCGCCTTGCCGTACCGCGAGTGCCCGGTCACGATGGCCTTCTTCGCGTCGATCTCCTTCACGCCCTCGAGCGCGTCGAGGACGCGGTGGAAGCCCCAGCCCCAGGCCATCAGGTTGCCGCAGTCGATCTTGTCGCCGTACAGCTTGTACACGCCGCCGGTGCGCTTGTTGTCCGGGGCCGCGTCGGTCAGGCTGAACTGAGCGACGGCGATCCCGCGCTTCGTGAACGTCGCAAACGACTTGGCCGACGGTGCCTTCGGCGGCCCGAAGCTGAACGACGGCTGCAGCAGCACCGGCACCGCGGCCTTCGCCTCGCTCGGCCACGCCACGGTCACGCGCATCGTGATCGCGTTCGTCTCGTGCTCCAGCTTCAGCGTGAGCTGTTGCATCGTCACCTTCGCGGCCTCGTCGGTACTCGCGTCGCCGCGGGTCACGGTCATCTTCGGCTTCGGCGGTAGGTGCCCGTACTCGTAGTCCTGGCACAGGTTCTTGATCTCGTCGCGGCGCTTGGCCCAGTCCTCTTTCGTGCGCACGGCGGTGCCGTCGCCGAAGGTGAACGGGTTCGGCAGTTCCTTGATCTCGGGCAGTTCGCCGGCCGGTTTGGGTTTGGGCTTGTCGCCGTCCGCGGCGGAACAGAGGCCCACAGCAGCGACGAGAAGCAGCGCGAACACGCGAGCGGGGCGCATGGAGATGCCCTCACGAGGGAGAGATGCTGCCGCGAGTGTACCCGTGAACGGTGAAAGCGAGATGAGGGACCGGGCCGGGTTGAAACCCCGGTGGGGTCAACGAGCGCTGATCGAGGGGCAGCGATTGCGGCGCGCGGGCGGCGACGATGTTCGCGTGCAACTCGAATCGCGAGCCGGTACAATGCGATTGGAAACCCACAACCCGGGGTGGCAATGAACCGCCGGACGCGCCGCGCGCGACTCACGCTCGTTCTGCTCCCGTTCGCCGCGCTGCTGTTGTCGGCCGCGGCCCCGCTCCCCGCCGACACGCCGGACGAACTCGTTCGGTCCGCGAACAAGGCCCTGCGCGCCGGCGACACGATCGGCGCGGACAAGCTGTACGCCGCCGCCGAGGAGCGCACCGGCGACCCGGGGCTGGTCGCGTACAACCGGGCCGCGGTGCTGTTCGAGCGCAAGCAGTACCGCGACGCCGAGCGCCACTACGACCGCGTGCTCGACGACGCCGCGTGCCCGCCGGAGCGCGCCGCCCGCGCGTGGTACAACCGCGGCACCTGCCTGCTGAACCGGGGCGACACGCTCGACGTGTACCGCGCCGCCATCGCCTGCTTCGAGAACGCGCTCGACAACCCGGCCGCGGACGCGGAGGTGAGGGACCGCGCCCCGCACAACCTGGAACTCGCCAAGTTGTTGTGGAACGAGAAGCGCAAGGTGGCCCCGAAGCCGGAGGAGGAGTCGCCGAACAAGAAGCCGCCGGCCGAGGAGAACAAGCAGCCGCGCAAGGAACCGGAAAAGAATGACGGCGGCCTCGACCCGGCCAACGACATCGACCCGGCGACCGGCAAACCGGTGCCGAAGCAGGGCACGCAGTCGCAGCCGAAAGAGGTGCCGAAGGAAGGACCGAAGCCCACCACGAATGATCAGAACGTCGCGGGCAACAACACGAACCTGCAAGTGTTGGAGGACCGCGATCAGGTGCAGAACCTGAACCCCGAAGACGCGCGGGCGATCCTTCAGGAGAGCGCAAAGCGGCGCAAGCGCGAGCTGCATTCGTTGCTCGAATCGCTGTACGGTCCCGACCGCCCCGGCGTCCGCGACTGGTGACGAAGAAACCGGTGGCGGAGCCAGCGCACCACCGGCTTCGCCACGGGCACTTTTCCGCCCCCGCGACCGGCCGTCGGTCGTGACGAGTGCCCGCCGAACCGCGGCGTGGACCAACTGCCGGTGGCGCGCCCGGAGCCGCGCGTCCGGTCGGTCGAACGCGACCCCATCCCATCACGCCACCAACCCCAAAGTTGTGATAATACCCTCCCGCAAGGGGGTCAATACGCCCCTCCACAATGGGTGACGCCGATTCTGAATAGGCGATCAGGTCACATACTTCCTGAAGTTCGCAATCGTCGTTCGCGCCGCGGTATCGCTGTCCGGCAGGGGCAGCACTTCGGCCGAGAGGTAGCCGGTGTAGCCGATCTCCACCAGCGCCGCGACGATGGGGGCGAAGTCGGTGTGACCCAACCCGGCGGCACGGCGGTTCGAGTCCGCGAAGTGGACGTGGCCCACATACGGCCCGGCGCTGCGCAGCGCGTCCGCGAGGTTCGTTTCCTCGATGTTCATGTGGTACAGGTCGGCGAGCAACTTCACACTGCGGGTGCCGAGCGCGGCGAGGAACTGCACGCCGTCGCCGAGCGTGTTGATGAGGTTCGTTTCGTAGCGGTTCAGCGGCTCGTAGAGGAGCGTGGTGCCGAGGTCGTGCGCGTGCTCGTCGAGCTTGAACAGGGCGCTGCCGAGGTAGCGGAGCGCGATCGGTTTCGTGACCGCGCCGTCCCACTTGCCCTGCATGGAGCCGATGATCGCGGGGGCGTCGAACTTCGCCGCGAGCGTCATGATCGATTGCACGAACGCGACCGCTTTGTCGCGCACGGCGGCGTCCGGGCTGGTGAGCGACAGTTTGTGCTTCACCCACCCGGCCCCGGTTCCGACGGCCGCGAGTGACAGTCCGTTGTCATCGAGCAGGGCGCGCAGCGCGTCGGGGGCGACGGCGTCCGGCCCCGGCGGGAACACTTCCACCGCGTCGAACCCCAGCGCCGCGGCGGCGCGGCACCCGGCGGCGAGGTCGTCCCAGTACACGAACGGCCCGCCGCGCGCTTCCGGCACGAGCGAGACGGTGACGGCGGATTTCATGCGGCACTCCGTGCGCGCGGCCGTTAGAGGTTCGAGGGCCGCGCCCTGTTGAGACTACGGGCGCGGGCGCGGCCCGTTCAGGCGCTATTTCTTGGGGTCCGCGTCGCCCGCGCCGAGTTCCTTGCGCAGCGCGTCCATTTTCGCCCGAAGCTCCTTCACGGTCGCGGCCATCGCCGGGCGGTTCGCCAGGTTCACCTTCTCGTCGGGGTCTTTTTCGAGGTCGTACAGTTCGTACTCCTGACCGAACTTGAACGGCGGGTCGTAGTAGTGGATGAACTTCCACTTCGGCGTGCGGATGCCGCGGTGCTTGTTGACGTTGTGTGACGGGTCGGGGAACTCGAAGTACTCGTAGTACCACGCCTCACGCGGCATCATCTCCGGCGTCGGCACTCCGGCCGGCGGGATGTAGGCGTAAGGCACCAGGCTGCGGCCGTGCATCGCCTTCGGCACCGCCGCGCCCGCCAGTTGCAACACGGTCGGCGCGATGTCCACGTTAATCACCATCGGGTCGAGTTTCGTCCCGACCGGCTTGCAGTCCTTCTGAACGGCCTTCGGGAGCCGCAGCAGCATCGGCACGCGGATGCTCGGTTCGTGCATGAACCGCTTGTCGAACCGCTGCCACTCGCCCAGGAAGAAGCCGTTGTCGCTCGTGTACATCACCGCGGTGTCGTCCGCGAGCTTCGCGTCGTCGAGCGCCTTCAGCACCTTGCCCACATTGTCGTCCACCCCCGTGAGGCAGCGGCAGTAGTCGCGGATCATCTCGTCGTAGTTCTTGGTGTCCGGGAACTGGCCGATCATGTTCGCGGCCTGAAGGAACGCCCGCGGCTTGCCCGCGCCGGGGTCGTCCCAGAGGGCCGGCTTCTTCACGACGGCGTCGGCGTACAGGTCTTTGTGCCGCGCGGCCGGTTGCCACGCCCGGTGCGGGGCCTTGAAGAACAGGAACAGCGCGAACGGCTTCTTGCGCTCTTTCTTAACCCAAGCGAGCGCCTTGTCGGTCACGACGTCGTCGATCCAGCCTTCGTAGGGTTTGTCCGAGCCGAGCTTGCCGTCGGCCCCGGTCTCCGCGAGCATCGGCTTGTTGTAATTGCCCTGCCCGGTGAAGCCGCAGTAGTAGTCCCAGGTCTTGTCGCGGAAGTGACCCGGCACGTGCGACTTGCCGCAGAACGCGACCTCGTACCCGGCCTTGCGCAGCTCGTCGGGCAGCCACGGCGAATCCGGGTTCAGCTTCGATCCCATGTTGTCGCGGACGCCGTTGGCGTGCGAATACTGGCCGGTCATCAGCGTGGCCCGGCTCGGCGCGCAGAGGGCGTTGGTCACGAAGGCGTTGGTGTAGCGGAACCCCTCCTTCGCGATCCGGTCCATGTTCGGCGTCTTGAGGAACGGGTGCCCCGCGCCCGACATGAAGTCGTGCCGCTGATCGTCGGTCATCATCACGACGATGTTGGGCTTGTCGGCGGCCGTAAGCCGCGCGCCACCGGCGAGCGCGACGAGCAGGGTGAGCAATACACGCATGGCAAACCTCGGAGAAGATGAGAGGCCGGAGTATACCGCGACTCGCGCCGAAGTTCACCTACTCCTCAACAGTTGCGCGAGCGGGTACAATCGGGCCGCACTCCCACCCCGCGCGAGACCCCGCCATGAACCGCCGCACGTTCCTCGGTGCCGCTGCTGTTGCCGTCGCACCCCCGGCCTTGCGGCCGGGGTTCGCCGGCGCTCGCGCCGACGAGAAGACGCCGACCAAGTTCCAGATCGCGTGCATGACGATTGTGTACTCGCGATTCACGCTGGGGCGCGCGCTGGAGGGCATCAAGGGCGCGGGGTACACGTTCGTCGCGTGGGGCACGGACCACGTCGAAGACGGCAAGCGCGTGCCGGTGCTCGCGAAGGACGCAACGCCGGAGAAGGCGAAGGAGCTGGCGAAGCGGTGCCGGGGGATGGGCCTCGAACCGGTGATGATGTTCAGCGGCATCTACCCGGAGGCGAAGGACGGGCTTGAGGTGCTGACGCACCGCATCAAGCAGGCGGGTGCCGCCGGCGTGCCGCAGGTGCTCACGTTCGGCCACACGAAGGGCGGCAATCACACGCTGTGGGTGGAGCGGTTCAAGAAGCTCGGCCCGGTCGCGGGGGACACCAACGTGCTGCTCGTGGTGAAGCAGCACGGCGGCGAGACCGGGACCGGCGAGGCGTGCGCGGCCATCACGAAGGAGGTCGATCACCCCAACGTGAAGGTGAACTACGACGCCGGCAACGTCCTCGACTACCTCGACAAAGACCCGATCCCGGACATCAAGCTGTGCGCGAGCGAGGTGCGCAGTTTCTGCATCAAGGACCACCGCAACTGGCCGAAGGACGAGGACTGCGGCCCCGGCTTCGGCGAGATCGACCACTACAAGTTGCTGCACCCGGTCGCGTTCACTGGGCGCACGATGTCGCTGTCGTGCGAGAACATCTTCGCCCCGCTGGTGCCGCGCCCGGAGAAGCCCGAGGGCGTGGACGCGCTCGCCAAACGCGCCCGCGAGTTTTTGGAAACCGTGATCGCGGGGCTGCACGCGACGAAGTGATGTCACCGCTCCCGACGTCGCACTCGCGCGGAGCGCGAGTGCGGACGACAACTCATCCGCCCACCGCGTGCGGGATCAGGGGCCGCGACTTTCAGCCCGTTACTGCCCGTTCCCCTTTGGGTTCTTCTGGCCGTTGTTGTTGTTCTGGCCGTTCGGCTCGTTCACCTGCTTGATTCCGACGACGGCCTTCTTGTCCTTGTCGAGGGCCACACCGATCTTCATCCCCGGCTTCACGTCGCCAAGTTTGGCCGGCTTGCCGCCGAGCACCACGGGCACGTCTTTCGGGAGCGCGAACACCTTCTCGACGGGCTTGCCCTTCTGGTTGACGACGACGGTGATCGTCTTGGCGTTCGGATCGACGGCCTTCACGACACCCTGCTCGTCGTTGCCGTTCTGGTTGTTCTGCCCGTTCTTCTCATCGACACCGTTCTGGTTGTTGTTGCCATTCTGCTCGTTGTTGCCGTTTTGGTTATTGTTGCCGTTCTTCTCGTCGTTGCCGTTCTGGTTGTTCTGTCCGTTCTGCTCGTTGTTGCCGCCGTTGCCCGGCTTGGGGTTGGCTTTGGGATCGACTTTCTTCTCGTCGCCCTTCTTGTCCTTCGGCTGCGCCGGGGCGACCGGCTGGGCGGGCTTCTTCGGGTCCTGCCCGTAAGCGGGCGCGCCCGTGAACGCGAACCCCACGCCCGAGACGACGAGGCACGCGGTGAACAGCACCGCCGTGGCGATCTTCAGTTTGGTCAGCACCATGGCTTTCACGACCCCTTCTGTTAAGGCGACGACGTTGGCGGAAGCCGCACCGACCGTCGCTTGACCCGCCGCGGCGAGCGCCGCGGCCTTGACTGTTGGAATCATCAACGTGGCGGGCACCGAGGCCGGGGCCGCGTTCTGGATCAGGAGCAAGGGGAGCGCGACGGCCGGAAGTACCACGCCGCGCCGCGCCAGTCGGTCCGCCAGCAGTGCCCTGGCCCGCGACAGCCGCCCCGCCACCGTCCCTTCGGGCCAGCCGAGTTGTTCGGCCGCCTCCTTGTACGACTTCTCCTCGATGTCGCAGAGCACGAGCGGCGCGCGGTACTTCGCCGGCAGTCGGCTCAGTTCCTCGTCGATGATCGGCCGCAACTCGCGCCAGAGAGCTTCGTCACGTTCGGCTACCGCCGGTTCAGGCGTGTCCATGACTTGCCGCTCCTTCGCCCCCCGTTTGTCGGCCATCGCCCGCGCCTTGAGTGACGTTTGGTACGCCACACCGTAAAGCCAGTTGCCGACCATCGCTCGCGGCACGATGGACTCGGCCTTGCGGACCAGAACGAGGAAGGTGGCCTGAAACGCGTCTTCGGCGTCCTGTGGATTGTGGAGGACGCGGTTGCACACACCCAGCACCATCGGTCCGTGCCGCCGAACGAGGACTTCGAAGGCGGTCTCGTCGTGCGTGGCAAGGAAACACTCCAACAGCCGCGCGTCGGTGTACCCGTCCGCGTCCTGAAGAAGCATCGCCATACTGAGTTGTGGGATGACCCCGCCCATCGGTCTGGTCGCCCTCGAAGCGCCTGTGTGTCGCTCGCTACCTAATTATTTCCGACAGTCGCCGGTTTCATACACTTTTTTCCCGATCCTGTCCGACCGAGGCTAAATCACCAGTTCCTCGCGGTCCGCGAGCCAGTCGCGCGGGACGCCCTCGCGCCCGGTCGCCAGCGCCACGATCCCGCCGACGATGGCGGCGTTGGTGTCGATGTCGCCGCCGCCGCGGATCGTCCGCACGATTGCGGTTTGGTAGTCGTCCAGGTGGTTCGCCGCGACCCACAGGCAGAACGGCACCGTGTCCTGACACGAGATGCGCCGGCCGTTGCCGATCAGCGGCACGACCGTTTCGATGGACAGGCTGAAGTCGAGCAGCGCCGCGTGCTCGATCCCCTTCTTCACGTCGCCGCGCGGGGTGTGCGCCAGCACTTCGTCGAACAGGCCGCGCTTCACGGTTTCGTCCGCGCGGCGGTCGCGGTTGCGCCAGGCATACGCGCCGGCGATGGCCGTAGCGACCGCGCCCGCAAGCCCCTCCGCGTGCGCGTGCGTCACCCCGGCCGAGAGTCGCGCCTGGTGCGCGATCTCGCTGTAGTCGGCTTCGGCGAAGTACGCCGCGAGCGGGGCGATTCGCATCGCGCTGCCGTTGCCATACGAGCCGCCGGGGAACACGCACTCGGCCGCGTTGCGCCAGTCGATGCCGTTGCCGATCTGGTCCAGAAGGCGGTGCGCGCCGGCCCCGTACCCGCGCCACGGCTGGGCCTTGTAGCGGGCCGCGAACACCCGCGCGAGCCGGTCCTGATCGATGGTGCCGTACTCGTACAGCACCTCGTAAATGCCGAGTGCCATCACCGTGTCGTCGGTGAACGGCCACGGCCCGCGCGTGGTGGCCCGCGGGTCTTCCTGAACCGCTTCCCAATTGTGCGTGCGGAAGCACGTCTCGCCGAGGGCGTCGCCGACGGAGAGGCCGTCGAGGGCGAGAGCGGCCCGCGCCATGCGCCCCGTGTGGTCGGGAGGTAAGGTGTTCATGGTCATACGCTAACGGAGCGAAGCCCGGTGCAACAGGTTCAGTTTTCTCGCCTGTAACGGAAAAATCCCGCGTTATGGCTTGACGCTGGATCGTCCGATATAATGTCGATTCTGTCGGCCCGCTCACGCGGCTCTCACCTGCCTGGCCGCGTGCCGCGCCGTACTCTTCCCGGCCCGCCTCTCTCGCTGCCGAGGGGACATTCATGCTCCGAGCTTGTGTTGCGTTCGTCGCGCTCGTCGGGTTCGTCGCCACGGCGTCGGCCGCGGACCCCGATCCGAAGTCGCTCGTCGTTCCCCCGGAAGACCTGTCGAAGGCCCGCGAACTCGTCCAGAAACTTGGGAGCGAGTCGTACACAGACCGCGAGACCGCGGAGCGCGGGTTGATGGAGATGGGCCGCGCCGCCCGCGCCGTGCTGCTCGACGCGGTGAACCTGGACGCCGACCCCGAGGTGCGCGCCCGCGCGTCGCGGCTGCTGCCGAAGGCCAACGCGCTGGAGATGAAGGCCCGGCTCGACACCTTCCTGGCCGACACCGACAGCAAGTACGAACACGACCTGCCGGGCTGGAACCGGCTCCGCGGCGTGGTCCGCGGCGAGTGGAAGATCATGGGCTGGACGTTCCGCGCCCGCACCGACGCGGCCACCGACAAGGCCGCGCGCGAGCTGTTCATCGAGTTCTTCCAGGCCCCCGGCGGGCGCGTCCTGATGACCGCCGTCGATGGGCCGGCGGGCGACCTCGCGAACCTCGTTTCGACCCGCAAGCAAGAGCTGTACAACATGCGGTTCGGCCGTCCGACGGGCGGCCCCGCGCGCCAGGCCACGGTGGGCGAGGTCGCGGCCGTGATGTTCGCCGACGCTCTCTCCGGCGGCAAGGGCGCGGCCCGGACCAACACGTTCGCCACCGTGCTCAGCACCTCCGGGTTCACGCAGGCCTCGCAGGGCACCGACGGCCGGGCGGTCGCGATGCGGGCGCTGCTGAGCGCGTGGATCGACACCCGCACCGACCCGTACGAGATGTACTCCGCCATGACGATGGCGACCAATGCGCAGAACGACGCCGCGGCAGGGCGACTGGCCGTGCGGCTACTCGGGGCCGCCGGCGGGCCGGCGCTGTACCGCGGGTACGCCTTCACCACCCTGATCCGCATCGGCTCCAAGGACCACCTGCCCGCCATCGAGAAGCTCATCGGCGACGAAGCGATGGTCACGCGAATGGCCATCAACGGGAAGGTCCAGACCATCACGGTCGGAGACCTGGCCCTTGCCGCCGCCGCGCTGCTCACCGGGCAGAAGCTCGACACGTACCACATCGAGGACCGGTTGAAGGGGAGCGCGTCCACCGTGACCAGCTACAACCGGTACAGCATCCCCGAAGACAAGCGCAAAGAGGCCGCGGCGAAGTGGAAGGAATGGCGGGAAAAGAATCCGTAACGGGGCGGTCCGCGTCTAATATTTACCGCGTCCCTCTCGCGCGGAACGGATTGTGGTTGGCGCAGCCGCCCCCATCCGTCATCTTCTGAGCTAGAATTGTGCGCGCACGGCGCGATTACTCGGCAGGCTGGGAACAACCATGACTCGGATCCGGGCGGTTCTGGTGATGTGTGCGGCGTCCCTGGGGGCCTCGGCGTTCGGGGCGTCCCCGGACCCGAAAGACTTGGCCGTTCCGCCGGAACAACTGTCGAAAGCGCGCGAGGCCGTGCGCCGGCTCGGCAGCGAGGGCTACCGCGAGCGCGAAGACGCTCAGGCCGAACTCGCCAAGATGGGCCGCGTCGCCAAGCAGGTGCTCAACGAGGCGGTGCTGGGCGACGCCGACCCCGAGATCCGGCTCCGCGCCGGCCGGCTGCTGCCGAAGGCCAACGCCGCCGATCTCGCGGCCCGCATCGAGACGTTCATGGCCGACTCCGAGGCCAAGTTCGAGCACGACCTGCCCGGCCTCAAGATCGTCCGCAAGCAGCTCAGCGCCGTCGAGAAGGAAAAGGTCCGGGCGCTGTACGTCGAGATCCTGAAGTCGCCGTACAACATGGAAATGTTCGCGGCGATGGACAAGGGGATCGTCGAGGGCGGCCGCGCGGTCGGCGACCGCCGCAACACCCTGTTCGCCGAGTCCCAGGGCCAGCGGTTCAACGGCCGCGTCCCGTCGCCGCCGCGCCAGCCCACCATCGTCGACATCGCCGCGCTGATGTTTGCCGAAGGGCAGATCCCCTCCGAGAACATCCCCAAGAGCGCGCAGTGGCAGTGGATGAACAGCTCGTACTTCCTCCAACAGAACCCGGCCATGCAGACGCTGACCGGGACCGGTCAGACGCACTCCGAGGCGTTCAAGGCCATCGTCCGCCAGTGGCTCGTCACCCGCACCGACGCGATGGAACTGTCGAACCTGTACTACCAGCTCACGCAGCCGGCGCTCAAGCAGTTCCCCGAACACCTCGTCGTGCTCCGCCGCGTCGTCACCACCGACGGCGTGCAGGGCCACGCTCAGGGGCAGGCCCTGTACCTGCTGGTCCAGAGCCGCGGCAAGGAAGAGATTCCGTTCCTGAAGACGCTGATGAACAACGATTCGATGCTGCAACAGGTGTGGTTCGGTAAGCCGAACGGTCAGGCCGAGATGCACAACTGCCTGATGAAGGACGCGGCGCTGGCCTCGCTCATCTCGCTGTCCGGCGGGAACATCCGCGACTACTACTTCGACACCCCGAACAACGTCGGCTTCAACCCCGGCGGCCCGGTCGGGATCGGTCAGTACGCCTTCGTCACCGACGACAAGCGCGCCGCCGGATTCATGAAGTGGGGCTGGAAGCAACTGAAGGACAACATCGATGGCCCGCTGCCGAAGGACGGCGTGAAGCCGGAACCGAAGGGCACCGAACCGAAGCCCAACCCGATGCCGACCCCGGACCTGCCCATCAAGCCCGGAATCAAGCCGGGCATCCGCCCGCTGCCGGCCCCTGTGCCCGTGGCCCCGCTGCCGGTCGCGCCCGCGGTGCTCCCCGCGGCCCCGCCGGTCGCCGCGCCCGCCCCGATCAAGTGAGATCGATCACCCTCTGATCGCAGTTTCGGCCTTGCGACAGCGACCCAATTGGTCGTCGCCGCAAGGCCGAAAGCGTTTGGGGCCGCCGGCTCCCGCATCAGTATCGCAGTTCCAGGCCGGCGCTGAACAGGTGCGTCGTGAAGTCCACGGCCCGCGGAGTCAGCACCGGGCTGTTGGTGAACATCTCCGGGGCGCGGCGCACGTTGTTCCAGTAGGTGAAACTGTACCCGCCCGTGACGCGCACGTAGTCGGTCACGAACCACTTCACGCGCACCCCGCCCTCGCCCACCAGCCCGAAGTAGGTCAGCTCGTTCTGAACGGTCGTCTGTCCGAACGGCACCGCGCTGGCCGCCGCCGCGACCTGCGCCGCCGTGAGCGCGGGCACACCGAGCGCGACCAGCCCCGTCGCGATCGGCACCGCACCGCCGTTACCCAGGCTGAGTGTCCGCTGGCGGGAGAAGTCCGTGTCGCTGACGGTCACGCCCAGCGCGGTGGAGGCGTGCGCTTCGACCATGAACCGCTTGCCGCCGGTCGAGGCGTACAGGCCGAGTTGCGCGCCGCCGAAGTTGTTGCGGGTGCGGAGCTGGTCGCGCCCGGTCAGGCGCGGCGCGAGCGCCGGGGCGACGCCCAGCGCGGTGGATTCGAACGTGACGCCGAACTGGTCGCGCAGGTACATGTGCCGGTAGCCCGCGAGCAGCTCCAGCCGGTAGCTCGCGCCGGGGTTGAGCAGGTGCCGCAGGTTCAGGTCGCCGCCCACGAAGCTCGACGTCGCGGTCGCGGACAGCGACCCGCTGGTGAGGCCGGGGAACCCGACGAACGCCGGGAACTGGACCGTGCCCGCCGCGGTGCCGGGCACGAAGTTCGGCACGTTCACCACCGAGACGGCGTCGGGCCGGCCGATCAGTTCGTCGCGCGCCGAGAACAACGAGTAGACGCGGGTGCCGACGCCCAGGGTGCGGTCGCGGTCGAACCACATGCCGGTTTCGACCCGCAACCCGGTGCGCCAGTCGGTGAGCACGTTCCCGCCGCCGAACAGCGGCACGGTCCCCGGCTGGCCGATGCTGCCCGCGAGCACCCCGGCCGCGGCCGGGCCGGTCGTGACCACCGGCACCAGACTCGGCGCGCGGGCCTTGCCGATCAGCACCTCCGCGGTCAGCCAGGTGCTGAACTCCGGCGGGCACGCCGGGTCTTCGGCGCACGCCTCGAAGAACTGCTCGCACGTCCCCAGGAGCAGCGGCAACCGGGCCGCGCTCCCGCCCTTGCGCGCCCCGTCGCACGAACCGCCGGGCGCGCCGGGCGGTTGGAAGAAGGCGTCGGCGAGCGGATCGGGGCCGGGCGGCAGGTGCGCCGGCGGCTCGTCGGCGCGCGCCGGCAGCGTGAACAGCGCGACGACACCCACGGCCACGAGCCGACTTCGCATGACTCCGCCCCCCGCGCGAGAACGCGCATGGCGGAGTAATCGGCACGACCGGACCAACCGGTTGAATCGGAATCGCGCACTTCGCGCGACCACGGCAAGCGCGCGAAGCTGGGCTGCTTGTTCGGATGGCGCGGCACGCCGGCCGCGTCACTTGGGCGGGATGGTGCCGCCGGTGTACACGATCTTGCACCTCGGCAGCAGCTTCGCGAGCGCCTCGGCTTCGCCCTTCGTTACCTTCGTCGTTCGCAGGTCGAGGTCGACCAGCGCGCGGAGGGTGACGAGCACCTTGAGTCCGGCGGCGGTCACGCGGGTGCCACCGAGGTCGAGCTGCTGGACCGACCCGGCAATGCCGGGGTACGAACACAGTTTGGCGAGGCCCGCGTCGGTGATCGACTGGTTCGACAGATCGAGGCGTTCGGTCACGGCGGGCAGCATTTTGAGCTGATCGGCGGTCTCGTCGGTCAGCTTCGGGCTGAGGTTCGCGAGGCCGACTTTCAGAATCCGGTAGTTGCCCGCGGCCAGCTTCGTACGCGGCGACACCGCGATTACCTTACCTTTGGTGATGCCCTCTTCGGGGATCACCACGAGACTGCCCCCGTTGGCGAGAACCCAATCCAGCGCCCTGCGCTGTTCAACGTCCGACGGGGGCGGCTCGTCGCCGGGCCGCACCGGATGAACCGTCCATGTGCTGATGATGTACTCGGAGTACTGAACGGCAAGCGCGAGCCGCGTCATGTCCGGGTACTTCCAGAGGGCGTCGTCGTGCGTGAGCTTTCGCGCGTCGCCCTTCCACCCGAACCGCGCCTGTCCGTCGGTGAGCACGCTAATTCCGTCCTTGCGCACGCGGCAGGTGACGACGGTCGAGGTGCCGTCGCGGGCGAGGAAGTCGCCGTCGGTGCGCGTCTCGTTGGCGATCACGGACAGGCCGCCGACGAGTTGCAACCCGTTTCGGGTCTTGTCGCCGATCCCGTGATCGAAGATCACCTGGCACCGGCACGGCCCGGTGAGTGTGAGCGCGAACGGGGCGATGGCGAACGGTGCTTCGCCCTTCCACGCGCCGCCACGCCGCACCACCATCACGAGGTCGTACTCGGCCGGCGGCGCGTACGGCACTTGAAGGCGCTCGGTCCCCAGCGAAACGAACGTCGTTCCGCCGCACACGAGTTGACCGTCGGCGAGCTTCCAGCGCCCTTCGACCGTGTCGCGCTTGGTGTCGATCAGCGCGAGCAGGTCGATGGGAGTGCCGGTCGCGGTGGGCAGGATCGTGCCGCCGTCGTGCTCGATGCGCAGGTTCGGCCGCGTCGCCGCGAGCTTCTCGACCGCGGCCCGCGTCACCCCGGTTTCCCGCACGTCGAGCTGGTCGAGCGCGCCGAACCCGGCGAGCGCGTTCAGCGCGGGGTCGCCGATCTTGGGGTTCCCGCGCAGCACCAGCGTTCTCAGTTCGCGGAACGCCTTCAGATGGGGCACCGCGCCGTCGGCGAGGCCGGTGCGCGCGAGGTCGAGCGAACGGAGCCGCGCGAGGCCGGGGGCCGCGACGAACCGGGCCAGCTCTTGTTCGGTTACGGGCAAGCTGTCGAGGTCGATCGAGCCGGCGAAGTCGGTCAGTTCGCGGAGCGGCGTCAGCGCGTCGGGGCCGAGGTCGCGGCGCACCGGGTGAACCCAGTCGATGAGTAGCGGTTCCGGCGGGAGCGCGTCGCCGGCGCGGAAGAACTCGCGTCCGTTCTCCTTCGGGTTGATGATGCCAACTACCCAGCCGGCGGCAACGAGCCGCTCGGCCGTCACGCGGGTCGGGCGTTTCGGCTCGTCGGGGAGAAGCGCCGGCGGGTCGTCGATGGCGACCGCGGGTGCGGCCGGGCGGGTCGCGGCGTACACGCCGATCGCGCCCGCGATCAGCACGAGCGCCGCGCCCGCGATCAGCCACTTGCGCGGTCGCGGAGCGGGTTCGGCACGCGGCGGTTCGGCGGGAGCGAGCGTTACCGTGGCCAGCGCCTCCGTCACTTGTGACGGTCGCGGCGCGAGTTGCGGCACCGGGAACGGGACAACCGTGCTGTGCGGCGCGATGCGCGCGAGTTCCTCCGCGACCGCGTGCGCGGTCGCGGGCCGGCGGTCCGCCGGGTTCTTGGCGAGCAAGCCCTCGATGAGCGTCGAAAGGGCGGGCGGCACGGCCGGGTTCACGGTGATCGGCAGCGGCGGGGTCTGAGTGGCGAGCGCGGTGAGCACGGAGTACGTGTCGCCGCCCAGGAACGGCCGGCGGCCGGTCGCCATTTGGTACAGGGTGCAGCCGAGGCTGAACAGGTCGGCGCGGTGGTCGATGGGGCCGCCCTGCGCTTGCTCCGGGGCCATGTACGCGGGCGTGCCCATCACCGCGCCGCTGTGGGTCAGCTCGGCCCCGGCCCCGACCGGGCGGGCCAGGCCAAAGTCGAGGATGCGGGCCCGCTTGAACCCGCCGTCGGCCCCGCGCTCGAGCCACACGTTCGCCGGCTTGATGTCGCGGTGGATCAGCCCGGCGGCGTGCGCCGCGGCCAGTCCCTCGGCGATGTGCCGGCCGATGGTCAGAGCGTCGGGAACCGGCAGCGGCGCGCCGGCCTTGAGCTTCGCGTCGAGCGGCTCGCCCACGAGCAGCGGCATGGCGATGAACGGCACGCCGTTCGGCTCGGCCACATCGTAGATGGGAACGATGTTGTCGTGCTCGACGCGGGCGGCGGTCTCGGCCTCGCGCACGAACCGCTTGCGCGCGGCGGGGTTCGAGGCCGCCGACGGCAGCATCACCTTGAGCGCGACGCGCCGCTTCAGGCGCTCGTCTTCGGCCTCGAACACGATGCCCATGCCGCCGCGCCCGAGGACGCGCAGGACGCGATAGTGCCCCAACCGCCCGAGTTCGTCCGGTTGCTGGGCCGGCGCGAGCAGCTCGTTCAGGTCGTGCGTGCGGTCCGCGGGCGCGTCGGGGTCGGCGGTCTCGGCGAAGTCCGGGTCCGCGCCGACCGAGAGCGTCGGCGCGTTGGGGTCGGCGGGAACCGGCACCGGCACCGATCCCGACGGCGCTTCGGGCGCGCGGGCCGCGCGGTCGGTGGCGTCGGTCGGGCGCGAGGGATCGGGCATGTGCGAACTCCGAGCCGCGGGCCGGGTGGTCATCAGTCTAACGAGGAACGTCGCGCGAGTCCGGCGGGAAACCGGCGGGCCTTCGGGGGGGGGCGGAACCCCGCGCTGGTGCCGGTGGGCGTGTGGGCTGCACACACTACGCCCCACTCGCTCGGTTTTTGGACCGCGAAAGGATCGCCGGGCTGCGCGTTCGTTCGTCAAAGCGACTGGTTGCCCCCCACCCACCCCCATTTTTCTCCGCATGGCTCACAGCCTGGAAATCCCAGCGTATTCGTACTTCGGGCAAATGGGCGGTGGCCGTTATCGCTTCCGTTTGCAGGAAATCCCAGCGTTTGGTGACGGCCGGGGGTGGCCGTTATGATTCTGCACAACGGTTCCGTCCGACTCGGCTCAACCACTCCCGAAACTCGCAGCCGCCAATCCGCTTTCACTGCAAGCACAACGGAAAGACTACCGGTGATAGCTTGCAAAACCCGCAACGTTCGGGGATGCTAACTTGGTCAAGCTAAACACGAGTTAGCCGCCTAGGATTCTGCTTGGCTGGGATGAACGATGACGACGCTGGCTGAATTGTTCGGTCGCGACATCACCCCGGAAGCGAAGGATCGCAATAGCCCACGGATCGCCACGCTGTCCGCGCCGATCGAGCCGAATACCCAAAAAGCACACGGCCAATATGAAGCCGACGTCTTCAACTTTCTGCTGGCCAACAAGGAACCACTTGGCATCAAGGCCGTCATGAAGTTCACCGCTCTCCTTGTCGATGGCGCGATCGTGTTGATCGACGGCAGACGGTTGACGGTCGTAGTCAAGTATCGGATGAACTGGGAGAAGGCGTGTCAGTCGGAATGGCAGTTCCGAACATTCATGAAGCGAACGGACGTTCGACCCTTTCCAGTAGACGGCGGCGTCGTGGTCTTTGAAGAGTTCTCGGGCGATTGGGTTCGGCAAGCTGCACGCCGCCTGTTGGAAAATGGATGGAGTCAATGGTATCGCGGACACGCGGAAGTCGATGGGGTTCGGGTGGATCTGTTACGGCTGCGCGATGGTAAGCTGGAGGGCTTTCCAATCGCGGACCCAATTGTTGAGAAGATCAAGACCTTGCCCGAAGAAGAAGCAAGCAAGGTTCTCACTACACTGGCTAAGAAGGGCGGCGGCTAACAAACCGTTGCACCTGACCGGGCCGCCATTTTGGTTTCGCGCGATACCTCGCCGTTGCAGGCGGCCCGGCAGGTGAACGCAGTCGTTAGGCGAGGAAAGCCGAGGTGGCTGTGGTCCCGACGGCGACGAACACTGCTCCTGATCTGCTAACGTCGCTGGGGTTCTCGGGCCTCGTCCGGTTCGACGCCGTCGATTGGGAGGCGATCCCCGCCCAGCCGGGCGTGTACGCCGTGTTCGATCGCGAAGAGTGCCTGTACGTCGGGATGGCCGGTCGCGACGGCGCCGGCACCCTCCGCAAGCGCTTGCGGGACCACTCGACCGGGCAAGTGGTCAACATGTTCGCGCAGTACCTATTCTTGGCGCGGGTGCAGTTCCTGTCGGAGGAGCGGATCACGCACCCGCGGGCCGCTAAGGTCGCGTGCCGCGGGTACATCGTGGAGCGGTGCTCGTTCCGCTACCTCGTCGTTGGCACGGCAGCCGAGGCCCGCACGCTAGAGGGGCGGCTCAAGCAGGAGCTCTCACCGGCGCTCAACGGTTCCGGCAGTGCCCCAGACCCCTAACCAGACGTTGCACATTAGCTGACCATCTCATCGAGACCCAACTGTTGCACCGGGCACTCGCGACTTCCGTGGCGTTTACTGCCGCGGAGTTCGAGAGTTGCGCCACCGCGTGAGGGCAACCCTAACGCGGGCGATAGTCGGCGCTCGTTCGCATTCTGGCCGGAATCTGTCCCTGGTGCGGGGAGGGATTCTGTGCTCCGCAAGTACATCGTCATCTACTGCCGGTACTCCACCGATATGCAGCGGGCCGACAGCTGCGCCGATCAGGAGCGGCAGGTCCGGGCCGCGCTCGCCCGGCTGGGCGGCTTCGGGTTCGAGATCGTCGTCATCTACGACGAGGCCGAGTCCGGCACCAAGACCGACCGCGACGGGTTCCGCCAACTCTGCGACATGGTCGCCCGCGGCGAGGTCGCGGTGCTGGCGGTCGACGACCAGTCCCGGCTTACCCGCGCCGAGAACGCGTACGCGTTCATCCAGGACCTCGTCTTCGCCGGCGGCCGGTTCGTCTCCACCGGCGAGGGCATCGACACCGCCTCCGGCGGCTGGGAGTTGAAGGTGCAGGTGCTCCATGCACCACGGCCAGACCGTCCGCGACCTCCAGACCCGGGTGTACCGCGGGCAGGAGGGGCGTGTCCGGGCCGATGGCAGCGCCGGCGACTTCCCGTTCGGGTACGAGTCGTACTACCTCGACCCGGACTGGGCCGCGCAACTCGCCCGTCGCGGCCCCAAGCCCAAGAAGGGTCTCCTCGTGTGCGAGGACGAGGCGAAGTGGGTGCGGCAGGTGTTCGACTGGTTCGTCGCCGGCCAGTCGATCGGGTGGATCGCCCGCGAGCTGACCCGGCTCGGGGTGCCCAAGGGGCACCGCGCGTCGAAGCCGGGGTGGCACCCGCAGCAGGTGCACCGGATGCTCACCAACGCCAAGTACGTCGGCAACTGGGTGTGGGGCCGAACGGCCACCCGACGGAACTCGCAGGGGCGCAAGAAGCAGGTGCCCGTGCCGGCCGGAAAGGAGGTGAGCCGCGAGCGGCCCGACCTGCGGATCGTCGCGCAGGACGTGTGGGATATGGCCACCGCCCGGCTGGCCGAACTCGGTGAGACGTTCGGGTACAAGGACGGGCAGAAGCGCCGGGGGCCGCGGCCCAACCCGGCCGACGCGTACCCGCGGTCGCCGCTCGGCGGGGTCCTCGTCTGCGGGCGGTGCGGGGCGAAGCTGTGGCAGCACCGCAGCAACGCGCGGCGGTACTACGCCTGCCCGGGCGCGAAGTCGGGGCTGTGCGAGATGACCGCCCAGGTGCCGGCCGACCGGGCCGAGGCGGCGCTCCGCGACTTCCTGCTCGACCTGCTGCGCGGCTGGCCGGACTGGCTCCGGGCGGTGTACCGGCTGACGTGCGACGCCGTCCGCGCGGCGGCCGCGCGGGTGCCGGAGGAGCG
>SXHE01000388.1 GCA_005773755.1 Planctomycetia bacterium | reverse complement strand
GTGTTCAAGAGCGTCGTCTTACCGCACCCGGTACCGCCGCTGATGAGCACGTTCAGGCGGGCCTTGATGCACGCCTCCATCAGCATCGCCAGTTCCGGGGTGAACGCCTTGTAGTTCAGCAGGTCTTCGAGCTTCAGCGGGTTGGCCCCGAACCGGCGGATGCTCAGGCTCGGCCCGTCCAGAGAGATCGGCGGGATCACCGCGTTCACACGCGAGCCGTCCGGCAGCCGCGCGTCCACCATCGGGCTGGTTTCGTCCACGCGCCGGCCGACCTTCGACACGATGCGGTCGATGATCTGCATCAGGTGGTCGTTGTCGCGGAACTTCACTTCGGTCTTTTCGAGCTTGCCGCGGCGCTCCACGTAGCACTTGTGCGGGCCGTTCACCAGGATGTCGGACACGGTCGGGTCTTTGAGCAGGATCTCGAGCGGGCCGAAGCCCAGCGTCTCGTCCAGCACCTCTTCGATCAGCTTCTCGCGCTCGATCCGGTTGAGCAGCGGGTTTTCCGTGTCGCACAGGTGCTCGATCACGCGCCGGATGTCGCGCCGCATCGCGTCCGAGGACAGGTCCTTGACGCGGGTGAAGTCGAGGCGCTCGACCAGTTTGGAGTGGATCTGGCGCTTGAGTTCGTCGAAGTTCTTGCCGCTGGTACTGCCCCCCGGCCCGCCGACGCTGGGGCTGGACAGGCGCGAGATGCTGCTCCCGCCCGCGCTGTGGCTGTTCAGGCTGTTGAGCTTCGAGATACCCTGCTGGAGCCGGCTCATTGGTGCTTCGTGTTTGGTATTTGGTGTGTTGTGTGTCGGTGTCGCGTGGGTGGTTCATCGCCGGATCAGGGGTCGACGAAACGCCAACCACGAAACACCAAACACAAACATCAGCGCTTCCCGAAGAATCCCCATCCGCCCTTGCTGGCCTTTGCGTCGGCCGGGGCCGTGGCCGGTTTGCCGTAGAGCGCCTGGGCCAGCCCCTGGATGCTCTGCTGTACCCGGCTCTTGGGCGCGAACTTCACCAGCGGGTGCCCGGCGACGCGTGCCCCGATCACCGACTTGGTGTCGTTCGGGATCTGCCAGAAGATCGGTTTGCCGATCACCTCTTCCGCCTTCTTCAGGCTGATGCCCTCTTCGACCGAGTCCGCGCCCTGGCGGTTGATGACCACGCGAATCTTGTCCGCGAGGTTGTCTTCACCGCTCAGGCAGTGGACCAGTCGCACCACGTTCCGCAGGCTGGCGAGTTCCAGTTGCGCGACCAGCAGGATCGCGTCGGCCATGCGCAGGGCCATCAGGTCGGTGGGCAGCAGCGATTTCGACAGGTCGAGGACGAGGTGCGTGTAGCTGATCTTCAGCAGGTTCAGCACGCGCTCGACGTGTTGTTCGTGAACCAGTCCGGCCTCGGCGATTTCCAGCGGGTGCCGCAGGATCGCCAGCCCGCTCGGTTCGTGCTTCGCCATCGCGCGGCGGAGGAAGTTCATGTCCAGGCGCTCGATGTTTCGAGCGAGGTCCGCGATGGAGATGTTCTCGAACCCGTTCACCTCGAGGGCGATGTCGGCGTCGCCCAGCGCGAGGTCGAGGTCGATGAGGGCGGCGGCGTTGGCCGGGTCCGCGGCCAGCGTCGCGCCCAGGTTCACGGCCAGCGTGGTGGTGCCGACCCCGCCGCGACTGCCGAGCACCGCGATCATGCTCGACGCGCCGGTCTGCCGGGCCGAGGTGTTGCCGCCGACCTGAATGTCGCCGCTGCTGCCGTGCTCGCCGAGCGAGCGCCGCAGCGCGGCCAGCATGTCTTCCAGCCCGACCGGGTGCGTGAGGAAGTACTTCGCGCCCTTTTGCAGCGACTGCAACAGCGCCTGGTGGTCGTGGCTGATGGTGAGGATCGGCAGGTTCGGGTGCTCCACCGAGAGCTGCCCGATCATCTGAAGGGCTTTTTCCTTGTTCGCGTCGAGGGCGACGATGGCGAGGTCCGGCATCGAGGCCTGAATCACTTCGAAGAAGTACTCGTAGCGGGCGCACTCCGCCTCGAGCCACACGAAGTCCACGCCCAAGAGCAGGGTGCGGAGCGATTCGCGGGTCGATTCGGTCGGGTCTACGATCGCGATGCGTTGCATGTTCGCCACCAGTCCGTGTGCCGCGTCTGTGTTGTTCGTCTCGCGCCCGAACCCCGGACTGTTCGTCCGGGGTCGAGCGACTGGTTTACTTCACCCCGCCGGCTCCCGCGTTACGGGATCGGCGCGCCCGCGGGCGGCAGCGGCGGCAGGATCACCGGGTCCGAGGAGCCGGTGGGTGCCGTGCCCGGAATCGCGGGCAGCGCGACCGGGGCTTCCGGTTGTAGCGGCATCGGGGTCGGTGCCGCGGGTGCGCCCGCCGTTCCGATGCCCGGCAACCGGGCCGGGGGAGCGGCGCTGTGCCCGCCCCCGATCAGGCCGGGGGCCGTGAAGCCGGGGTTGGCCGGCAGGCAGGTGCCGTTCGGCCCGGTGCACACGTTGCCGGCACACGGGTACTTGCCCACGGTCGGGTCGCACTTGTACGCCGCGTTGTAACACTTCCCGTTCCACACCTTCCGGTGCCCGCGCGGGGCCTCGAGGATGTTTTCCAAGAATAGTTCATAATCGTCGGGCGTGCGGGTTTCTTGTCCGGGAAGACGTTTCGGGGCCTGGCACGGGTCCAGCGAGTGAACCAGACGCGGGGTTACGAGGATAATCAGCTCGCTCTCGCGGGTCTGGTAGGTGACCGAGCTGAACCCGATGCCGACGAACGGCAGGTCGCCCAGCACCGGAACCTTGTTCGCCGTCGCCTGCGTGCTGGTCTGGATCAGCCCGCCGATGGCGAACGTCTGGCCCGATTCCAGCAGCACCGTGGACCGCACGCTCTGTTCGGTGAAACCGGGGGTCGCCGTACCGCCGACGGTGAGGCCCAACCCCTGGCTGACCGCGGTGACGCGCGGGCTGATGTCCAGCCAGATCATCCCGTTGCCGTACACGATGGGCACCACTTCGAGTTCCGTGCCGAACGGCACCAGCGACACGCCGGGGCCGGTGATACCGGACGTTCCGCTGATGACCGCCTGCTGACCGCCGGCCCGGAAGAACGCCGGGCGACCGGTCTGCGTGACCACCTTCGGTTCGGCCAGGAACTTCGCGACACCTTCGGTGCGCAGGGCTTGCAGGGCACCGAAGAACCGGTTCGGCGTGACCGCCAGTTGCAGGTTGGCGCTGCCGCTGATGGTCGGGGCCCCGGCCCCGCCCACCTGGGCACCGAGCAGGCCGCTCACGAGGCTGTTGAACGAGGTCCCGTTGCCGGCCCCGGGGAGGGCGAAGTCGAACCCGCGGTTGCGGAGCGCCGTGCGGTCGACCGACGCGATCACCACGTCGATCTGCACCTGCTGGACCCCGCCGATCTGGACCGCGTTAATCACGTTCGCGGTGTTGGCCCCCACGAAGCTGTTGGCGAGCCGCGACACGACGTCCGCGTCCTGCGGGCTGGTGACGTAC
Source organism: Planctomycetia bacterium (assembly GCA_005773755.1). Taxonomy (GTDB): domain Bacteria; phylum Planctomycetota; class Planctomycetia; order Gemmatales; family Gemmataceae; genus Gemmata. Next base: position 4,804 of record SXHE01000388.1, on the reverse strand, counting down.
CCGCTCAGCACGATCACGTTGCCGAAGCCGGGCTGCACGTCCACGTTCGCGGTCGGCACGGTCCGCTTGATGAGGCTGCGGAGCAGGGCCAGGTCCGCCTGCACGATCACGTCGTACTTGAGGGCCGGCTTGTCCTTCTGCGCGATCGTCAGTTGGCTCAGGCCGGCGGTCTTGCCGGTCAGCAGCAACTTCTTGGGGTCGTTCGGGTCGAGCCGGACGCCGAGCACGTCCTCGCGGCTGATGATGATGTCGGTCGGGGGCACGTCGAGCTTCGGGTCGAAGACGACGACCCCGCCAAGCGGGACGATCAGCGCGCCGGTCTTGTCGATGACGACCGACGGGGGGTTTTTGGGGTCCACGGGTTGGGCCGCGGTGTGGCTGTTGCTCAGCCCGATGAGGCCCAGGGTCAAGAGCAGGGCCGGCGGCAGAAGCCGTCGAGCGGTTCGTGTCGGGTGCATCCGTTCACCTCTCCTCAACTAGAAGGGCGGTCGCCCGCCCGCACGGTTATCCCCGCCGGCCGGTTGGGGCCGGAACCAGCCGGGGGTGTAATTGTCTCGGCCGGCTCGCGCCCGCCGGGGCATCCGACAGTTCCGAAGGGCGTCGTGCCCACACGGTTCCGCCGGGGTTGTGTCCCGACCGCGGCCTCGCCGCCACAGTCGGAACGGGTGCTTCACGTCTTCTGTAGCCGGCCTCAGTGAGGCCCGAACCAAGCGACCTCGCTCGGCTTCCTGGGTCACAGACCCCGGCTACAGAACTCAACTCAGTCGGCCTTCTTCGCCGCGTCCGGGGTCGCCGGCTTCGGCGGGGTCGGTGTGGCCGGCTTGTCGGCCTCGGCCAGTTGCTCCGGGGTCAGTTCGGCCACCTTCTTCCACTGGCCGGGTTTCACTTCCTCGTACCGCCAGATCACGGTCTTGTTGGCGTCGTGAACCGCGACATCGTGGTACTTCTTCTGCACCGGCTTCTCGACGATCTTCGGCTCGATCTTCGGGTCCGGCTTCGGCGGCTCGACCGTCGCGCTCGGGCCGGGCTTCGGCTCGACGAACGGGTACACCGGGCTGGGCTTCAGGCCGGGCAGTCCGACCATGTTCCCCGTCACCCACTGGCCCTTCGCCACGCCGAACTTGAACACCTTGCCCAGAGCCGGTTTCAGATCGTTCAGCGCGTCGGTCGCGACGCCGATCGGGTACTCCTTGATCGCGAACGCTTCGGCCAGCAGGTCGGCCGTCACATCAGTCCCCACCGGGATGTCGCGGGTGGCGACCAGCACCTGAACCGTCACCACCTTCGGCGTCGGGTACGGGGCGACCGGCACTTCCTTCGGCTCCGGCTTCGGGGTCTCGGTGATCTTCGGCTGTTCGACCGGCGGGTTCACGGGCCGCGGGTCCGTTTCCGGGTTCTTCGTGCCGTCGCCGTTGGCACCCTTGATGGCGGCCTCGTCCCTGTCGGACGACAGCAGCTTGATGTTCTCTTCGATCCGCTTCTCGTTGGTCTCCGAGGCGTCGGACTCCGAGTTGCGGAGCATCAGTTCGATGGTGCACCCGCGGGACTTGGCCAGCGACAGCAGCAGGGCCTCTTTCCCCTTCACCGCGAACGACACCATGCTCAGGTTCGGAAACGCACCGCTGCCGTTGTCGGCGTAGACCGTCGAGCTGTTGGCCGTAATGACCAGCATGTTGACCAGCAGCGGGAACGCGTGCAGCTTGTTGCTCAGGCGCACCGTGGCGAGCACGTCCACCCGGCTGCCCGGCCCGACGAACCCGGCCGCGGCCTGGCCCACGCCCACCGGCATCGAGACCATGTTGTGCCCCGGCGGGAGCATGATGGCCCCGCCCTTGAGCAGGTCTTGCGGGTTGAAGGTCTCCTTCGCCCGCACCGGCCGCGACAGCCGCTTGTCGTACAGTTCCTCCATGCTGGCGACGTAGTTCGGGGGCAACCCGTCCTTCGGCATTTTGCGGATCTCGAGCATCTTCGGGGCGTCGGCCCGGGTGATCGTGGTGCCGACCGGCAGGTCTTTCGCCGCGACGACCACGTCCACCTGTTCGACCTTCCCCTTAGCGCTCATCTGCGAGGTCAGGAAGGCGGCAACCAAGCCGCACCCGACCGCGACCACCATCAGGATGACGTTCTTCTGTTTCATTGGTGCAACCCCCTCGGAGACAACTCGAAGCCCTGATCGCGAGCGGCGGAACGCTGGCGGCGGCGGTCTCGGAGGGGTCCGAGACGCCCGGTTGCCGGGCGGCGGTGGGTCTAACACCGCCGGACCCTGCGCGCGACCTGACGCGGTCGCGCGCATCGGCTCCGGTCGTCCGGGAATCGGGTGAGACCGGGGGCCGAGGCCCGCTGTTGGTCGTAACCCTGAGCGGTGTCACACGGGGCGGGCAGTCCGGTTCGCATGAACCTTACCGGATTTACCAGACCTGTGCGGCGTTCCGCCTTTTCTCCCCGCCCTCAGAATCGACCGGGCGGGTCGGGTTCCTTCAATCTTTCCGAGTATCGCGAGCGTGCGGATAATTCGCAGCTTGCCAGTTCTATAGTTCACCCCGAACCGCCCGGTCGTTGCGAGTCGCCGGATTTTCGGGTTCGGGGCGAAAGTTCATGCGAGTCTGCCGGTTGTAGGGGCGCTCGGTCGCGCGATCCCGCGAACGGTTCAGGCCGTCCACACCAGCATGTAGAGCAGATACAGCAGGAAGCCGACGCACAGCGGGATGCCGTAGGGCAGCTTCACCCACCGGCTGCGGCGCTCCTGGGCTTGCTTGGCGGCGGCGCTGACGTGACCGGTGCCGAACATCTGTAGGTCGCTGAAGATCTCGCGGACCATGCCGACGTTCTGACCGAACTTGCGCCGCATCAGAATCATAATCATCCCGAACGCGCCGCCGACGATCGCGCCGAAGCAGAACGCCCAGAACACGACGCCGAGGCCGTGCAGCGGCGCGCCGCCGACCGCGTCCGTGGTCGCCCCGGTGCCGAAGAACGCCGCGACCCACGCCCCGAAGCCCATTTGCATCTTCACGTCGCCCTCGCCCACGCCGCGGATCGCCAGCATGGGGAACAGCAGCGCGAAGCCGAGCACGGTGCCGATGAACGCGATCCCGAACCCGCCGGTGCCGGTCCCGGTGGCGAGGCCCAAGTCGTGCAGCGCGCCGAGCATCCACCCGCTCAGAACGAGGGGCAGGGTGATCCAGTTCGGAACCTTCAGCGCCCAGCCGTCGATGAACGCGGCCAGGACCATGCCGAACCCGATGACGAACAGCGGGCCGGCGTTCAACCCGTTGGGCCAGAAGGCGGCCCACACCTGATGCGACACGATCGCCGCGGCCACCCACACGAGGGCCAGGGCGGGCATCCGCGCCATCTGAAGGACGAACGCGCGGTCGATGCCGAGCGAGTCGTCGTGTGCGGGGGCCGGTTGGTTCGGTTGTTCGAGGACGGGAGCGGCGTTGCTCATCGGTCGTCACCTGTGTCGCGGGTTCGAGTTGCGAGTCGGAATCCGTTGTTGGTGGCCCGGTGGCGCGCCACTGCGCGACGCGAGCCGGGCCGCCTGCGCGGCTCGGCCCGTGTGGTTCCCGTTCGAATCACGGAGTGGCGGCAGCGCCCGCCGGCGGGCGGATCGACGACCCGACGAAGCTGAACGTCGAGTTCGCGTTGCTGCCGAGCGTCGTAATGGCGGCGATGCACACCACCACGATCAGGGCCAGCATCACCGCGTACTCGACCGCCGTCGGGCCGTCTTCGCGCTTCAGGAACGACACCAGGTTTTTCGTAAGGCTGCGCATGATCCGATCTCCCGTGTTGAAAAGGTGTGAGGCGATCCGCGGTGCGTCAGGTTCCCCGGCCCGGCGTACCGCACTGTTGGTCCCGTCGACTGTTGCCCGTCGGCTCAAGGTGACCCGCTCGGCGGTTTGACCGCCTGAAGACTGAGATCGTTGTACATCGTGCTCGTCGTACTCCCGATGTTGGCCACCGCTGCTACCAGGACCACGATAATCAGCGCCAACATGACGGCGTACTCGACGGCAGTCGGACCATCTTCCTTCTTCAAGAAGGCGACGGCCACTTTCGTGAACCGGCCGAGCATGGCAGAACTCCCAGAGTGTTGCGCGAGTCGGCTGGACCCCGAACTCGGTCGAACACGCCGCCTGCCGCTCCCTCCCGTGGTTGCCGATCCGCTGGGGCTTGCGTTCAGTTGCCCGCCCGCTGCACCCGTTGAACCTGCTCCCCCGCCGGGAGCGATTGGTTGTCGTCTTTGACCCGAGTTGGCGTCGCCAGACGACCCGTTCACAACCGAACCGTAGAACGCCTGTCGCGCGTGTCAAATGCAGCGATTGGCTATTTTTGACGGCAATGACGGGAAAACCGACTGGGAGGACTGGTGCGAATGCGCCTTAAAAACGTGGCGCGCGCGCGATCCGGGCGAGAAGCTGGTCGAGGCGCGCGGCGGTAAGTGGCACGTCGGAAACGGGTTCGTGCCGAACCGCGAGCCGCACCACCCAGCCCAGCGCCGAACACACCGCGCCGGCGCTCGCGAGCAAGAGAACGAAAGCGTCCGGGGCGTCGAACGCGGGCCGCGCGGCCCGGTACGCGACCGTCCCCGCGTCGAAGTGCGTGTCGTAGTCACCGAGCAGCCGGGCCAGATCGACGGCGGGGTGATCGACCGCCGCCGCACCGAAGTCGATCAGTCCGCTCACCGCGTCACCGTCGAACAAGACGTGTTCGCCACGCAGGTCGCGCACGCACGGTTGGAGCGCGAGCGGCACGTTTGCCCACGGTTCCAGCGCGCGCGCGGCGCGCGGCGCGGCCCGCG
>SXHE01000387.1 GCA_005773755.1 Planctomycetia bacterium | reverse complement strand
GGAAGAAACCAAAGAAGTAACGGGCCACCTCATGCGTTCCGCGTCTCTCTTTGCGCTTCTGCTCCTCGCCTCGTCTGCTCGTGCGGATTTGCCCTCGCCGCGATTCGATCGGCTCGTGCCGCTTGGGGCGGCGAGCGGCTCTACGGTCGAAGTCGAGGTTCTCGGTGCGGACATTGAGGAGGCGACGACGCTCATCTTCGATCACAAGGGCATTTCGGCGAAGCACCTGAAGGACCGGCGGTTCGCGGTGACGGTCGCGGCCGATGTGCCGAGCGGCACCTACGACGCGCGGCTTGTGGGCAAGTACGGGGTGACGAACCCGCGGCTGTTCGCGGTGTCGCGCGGGCTGGCGGAAGTGGCCGAGAAGGGGGCGAACGACGACCGCGCGACCGCGCAGCAAGTCGCGGTGAACTGCGTCGTCAACGGCAACTCGAAGGGCGGCAAGGAGGCGGTGTTCAAGTTCGCCGCGAAGAAGGGGCAGCGTGTGGTCGCGGAGTGCTTCGCGCAGCGGCTCGACTCGCAACTCGACGCCAACCTCACGCTCACCGACGCCGACGGCAAGCAACTCGCGAGCAACGGCGACTACGCCGGCAAAGACCCGCTCGTTGAGTTCGTCGCGCCGGTGGACGGCGAATACATCGTCGCGATCAATGACCTGTCGTTTCGCGGCGGCTTCCCGTACCGACTCGTCATCACCGATGCACCGCACGTCGAGAACGTGTTCCCGCGAGTGGTGCAAGCCGGCAAGAAGAACGACCTGACCATCTACGGCCGCAACCTCGGCGCGGGGGCGAAACCGTCGGCGTTCGCGATCAACGACCTCGCGCTCGACGCGCTGACGGAAAGCGTCACGCCGCCGGCCGACATCCTGACGCGCGGCCGGTTCGCGTTCACCGAACACCCGACCGGGCACAGCGTCCTGCCCACCGCGGCCACCTGCACGCTGCACGGCGCGCAGCACCGCGGGGTGCCGCTCGTCGTCAGTGACATCGCGGTGTCACTCGAAGCGGAGCCGAACGACGACCCGCTGAAGCCTCAGAAGCTGGCGCTGCCGGTCGCGCTCGCCGGGCGGTTCGACAAGGAGCGCGACGCCGACTGGTTCGAGATCGAACCAGTGGAGAACGGCTCGTACAGCTTCGAGGTGTACTGCGAGCGCATCGCCGGCCGCGCCGACCCGTACCTCGTCGTGTTCGACGAGAAGGACGGCCGCGTCGCGGAGCTGGACGACTTCGGCATCCGCACAAACGCCTTCGACGGCCACCTGCGCGACCCGCAGGGCGTCGTGAGCCTGAACGCGAAGAAGAAGTACCGCGTGCTGGTGCAGGACCGCTACAAGCGCGGCGGCGCGCGCTACCAGTACGTGCTGACGATCCGCAAGGCGACGCCGGACTTCTACCCGGCGGTGATCCACCACCAGAACCCCGGCCCCGGCGGGACCACGATCCGCAAGGGCGGCGCGGCCTACCTCGACGTGATCGTTCACAACAAGGAGGGCTTCGCCGGGCCCGTCACCATCACCGCGACCGACTTGCCGAAGGGCCTGCACTGCGCGCCGACGACGATCAACAACGACAACCGCGGGGTTGTCGTGCTGTGGGCGGACAAGGACGCGGCGGACTGGGTCGGGCCGGTTACGCTGACCGCGCGCAGCGGGGAAATTGTGCGCGAAGTGCGGCCGTACACGCGGGTGTGGAACAGCACCGATCTCAATTCGAGCCGGCCGACGCGGGAACTGGTCGTCGCGATCAGCGGCGAAGCGGCCCCGTTCGCGCTCGCGCCCGCAGTCGAGCGGATTGAGGTCGAAGCCGGGAAGAAGGTCGATGTCGTCGTGAAGTGCGAACGCCTCTGGCCCGATTTCAAGGGCGGCGTCACGCTCATTCCGCTGTCGTTCCCGAACCCGATCAAGTTCAACACCGCGACCATCGCCGCCGACAAGAGCGAAGTAACGGTCACGCTCGAAGTGCAAGCCAACGCGAAGCCGGGCGAATACACGGTCGCGCTCACCGGGCAGGGGCAGGTGCCGTTCGCCAAAGACCCCAAGGCGAGCGCGCGGCCCAACACGCTGGTGCCGGTCCCGTCGCGGCCGGTCACGGTGGTTGTGCTGCCGGCGAAGAAGTAGGTATCATTGATGCGAAGAACCCCACCCCCCGGCCCCCTCCCCGAAGCGGAGAGGGGGAGAAAGAGGCGCTGCCTTCTTCTTTCTCCCCCTCTCCGCTTCGGGGAGGGGGCCGGGGGTGGGGTCTGACTTTTCACAGAGCCTCATCATGCGCCTCCTCTCCCTCGTCGTGTTACTCGCTCTCGTCGCGCTCGCACCCGGAGCGGAGCCGCCGAAAACGTGGTGGGCGTTCCAACCCGTCACGCGCGCGAAAGTGCCCGATCGCGCGCACCCCATCGATTACTTCGTTCGCGCCAAACTCAATGACAAGGCCCTGTCACTCGCGCCGGAAGCGGACCGGCGCACGCTGATCCGCCGCGTCACCTTCGGCCTTACCGGGCTGCCGCCAACGCCCGAAGAGGTCGAAGCGTTCCTCAGCGACAAGTCGTCGGACGCCTACGAAAAACTGGTCGATAAGTTGCTCACGTCGCCGGCCTACGGCGAACGGTTCGCGCGGCTGTGGATGGACGCGGTCCACTTCGCCGAGACGCACGGCCACGACCAGGACCGCGTGCGGCCCAACGCCTGGCGCTACCGCGATTACCTCATCGGCGCGTTCAACGCGGACACGCCGTATGCGCGGTTCGTGAAGGAGCAGATCGCCGCGGATGTGCTGTTCCCGAACGAGCCGAAGCTTGTGCCCGCGCTCGGGTTCCTCGCGGCCGGGCCGTGGGACGAAAGCTCGTTGCGCGACATCCGCGAGGACACCATCGACCGCGAGGTAGCCCGCTACCTCGACCGCGACGACATCGTCACGACCGTGTTCAACACGTTCGCCGGCCTGACGGTGCAGTGCGCCCGCTGCCACGACCACAAGTTCGACCCGGTTTCGCAAGAAGAGTACTACCGGCTACAGGCGGTGTTCGCGGGCGTCGGGCGCGGCGACGTGCCGTTCGAGCTGAACCCCGGCGCGACCGAGAAGCGCGCGGAACTACGGGCGACACTCGCCAGCATCGCCAAGAACGACCCGGCGCTGAAAACGGACACGGTCGCTGTGCGCTGGGCGGTGACCGTGTGGGAGAAGACCAATGAGGCGGCCCGCGTGGTGTGGCTCGTGCCGGAGCTCACCAAAGTCACGACCGACGGCTCGACGCTGACGAAGCAGAAGGACGGTTCGTACCTCTCCGAGGCCAAGCGCCCCGAGAAGGACACCTACACGCTGACGACGCGCGTGAAGGGCCGCATCGCCGAGCGCATCACCGCGGTTCGGCTCGAACTCCTCACGGACGACACGCTCCCCCAGAAAGGCCCCGGCCGGTGCGACAACGGCAACCTGCACCTGAGCGAGTTCAAGCTGACCGCGGGCGGGAAGCCGGTGAAGGTGCGCACCGCGACCGCCGACTTCAACCAAGCGGACTGGACCGTGCTGCACGCCATCGACGGCAAACCCGGCACCGCGTGGGGCATTTACCCGCAGGTCGGCAAGCCGCACGAGGCGGTGTTCGAGCTGGGCGAGGCGCTGAGCGACGGCGCGGACACCGAGCTTGACTTCACGCTGGAACAGCTCCACGGCGGCGGGCACCTGATCGGCCGCTTCCGGTTGTCGTTCACCGACGCGCCGCCGCCGATCCAAGTGACCGCCGTGCCCCCCGCGATCCGCGCGATCGTCGCCACACCGAAGGACACGCGCACCGAGGCCCAAGCCCGCGAGCTGGCGCTGTTCGTGCTGAAGGAGCGCGCGACCGCGGAGCTGGCCGCGCTGCCCCCGCCGGCACTGGTGTACGCCGCGGCCCCGAACTTCACCGCGGACGGCACCCACCGGCCCACCCCGCTGCCGCGCGACGTGCGGATGCTGAAGCGCGGCGACATCCGCAAGCCCGGCGACCGCGTCGAACCCGGCGCGCTCTCGCTGCTGCCCAAGCTGCCCGGCGACTTCAAACTGAAGGACGGCCACACGGAGGGCGAGCGCCGGGCGGCGCTGGCGAACTGGCTCACGGACGCCAACAACCCGCTGACGTATCGCGTGATGGCGAACCGCCTCTGGCAGTGGCACTTCGGCGCGGGCCTCGTCAGCACGCCCAACGACTTCGGCAAGATGGGCCAGCCGCCCACCAACCCGGAACTGCTCGACTACTTGGCGAGCGAGCTGACTTCGCCCACTGGCACCCTCAAGCGCCTGCACCGCCTCATTGTCACGAGCGCCACCTACAAACAAGCCTCCACCTCGCGCGCCGACGGGGCGAAGGCTGACGAGGACAATAAGCTGCTGTGGCGGCAGAACCGGGCGCGGCTGGACGCGGAGCAGGTGCGCGACGCGATCCTCGCGATCAGCGGCCGGCTCGACCGCACGCCCGGCGGCCCGTCCGACCAGCAGTTCGACCTGAAGCCCGGCATCCACGTCACGCCGAAGGTCGATTACGGCAAGTTCGACTGGGACCGGCCACAGGGCCATCGCCGTAGCGTGTACCGGTTCGTGTTCCGCACGCTGCCCGACCCACTGGTCGAGTGCCTCGACGGGGCCGACGCCAGCGCGCTGACGCCAAAGCGCTCGGAGTCCGTCACCGCGCCGCAGGCACTCGCGCTGCTGAACAACGAGTTCATCCTCGTTCACGCGAAGGCGACGGCCGCGCGCCTGGAGAAGCACAGCCCCGAGCGCGCGAAGCAGATCGACCTCGCCTGCCGCCTCGCGTGGGGCCGCGCCCCGACCGCGGCCGAAGCGAAGCTGTTCGCCGCCTACGCCGACATGCACGGTCTGGCGAACCTGTGCCGCGTGCTGTTCAACACCAACGAGTTCCTCTTCGCGGACTGAGCGCCGCATGCCTTCGCAGCCGCGGAGCGGCGACCGATGTTAGCCCGGGGTGCGGCCCGCGCTTCGCGGGCAAACCCCGGGCGGCGTTCGCGGTTCGTCTGCCGCCCCTCTGGGGCTTGTTCCTTCTTCGCTTGCGTCACCCAGGGTTTGCTCGCAAAGCCTCGCTGCACCCTGGGCTAACATCGGTCGCCGCTCCGCGGCTGCGAAGGCATGCGGCGCTCAGTCCGCGAAGAGGAACTCGTTGGTGTT